>NZ_JAKEVK010000086.1:0-17597 GCF_022398435.1 Pseudoalteromonas sp. Isolate6
GAAATATTCAAGTTTATGAATATGTATTCATATTTGTGTTGACTCTACTTTCAATCAAGGCTAATTTTGAATATCTGCCAGCATTTCGTCGTACCGTCATGGGCTGGTCGTTGTAGCAAGGGGAGGAGTCTATGTTATACGACTCAAAATTAGAAAAAGATAACTGTGGATTTGGCTTGATTGCGCATGTGAGTGGTCAGCCAAGTCACAAACTGATCCGTACAGCAATCACAGGTTTGGACCGTATGCAGCACCGAGGTGGTATTTCTGCGGATGGCAAAACCGGTGATGGTTGCGGACTGTTATTACAAAAACCGGATAGTTTTTTTCGCGCCGTCGCAGCTGAAAACGATTGGTATGTGGGTAAAAACTATGCGGTAGGTATGATATTTTTAAATCAGGATCATGAGCTTGCAGCTGCGGCTGAAAAAGTGATCAGTGAAGAATTAGAAAAAGAAACACTGACACTCATAGGTTGGCGTGAAGTTCCCACCGATCCATCTATGCTAGGTCCTATCGCGAAAGCACAATTACCACAGTTTAAACAGGTTTTCGTTGGTGCTCCAGAAGGCTGGCGTCCTAAAGATTTAGAGCGTCGTCTATATATAGCAAGGCGACGCATTGAAAAGCGTTTAGAGCAAGATGAGCAGTTTTATATTTGTAGTTTGTCTGGTTTAGTGACTATCTACAAAGGCTTAATGATGCCGGCTGATCTACCGAATTTTTATACGGATCTTGCTGATATGCGGATGACCAGTGCGATTTGTGTATTCCACCAGCGCTTTTCAACCAATACACAGCCTCGATGGCCGTTGGCGCAGCCATTCCGCTATTTAGCTCACAATGGTGAGATCAATACCATTGAAGGAAACCGTCAATGGGCGAGAGCACGTGCTTATAAGTTCGCGTCACCGTTGTTACCGGATTTGCAAAATGCGGCGCCGTTTGTCAATGAAACAGGTTCTGACTCATCTAGTTTAGATAACATGCTAGAGCTATTTTTAGCCGGTGGTATGGACTTATTCCGCGCTATGCGTATGTTAGTGCCACCCGCATGGCAAAAAAACCGTGCCATGGATGAAGACTTACGCGCATTCTATGACTTTAACTCCATGCATATGGAGCCGTGGGATGGCCCTGCAGGCATCGTGATGTCTGATGGGCGTTTTGCTGCCTGTAATTTGGACCGAAACGGTCTTCGTCCAGCTCGCTATGTGATCACGCAAGACGGCTTTATTACACTTGCCTCAGAAGTAGGCATTTGGGATTACGCGCCAGATGAAGTTATCGAAAAAGGCCGTGTAGGTCCGGGTGAGTTACTGGTGGTTGATACTTTACATGGCAAGATTTGGCAGTCCGATGAAATCGACCAAGATTTGAAATCTAGGCATCCATACAAAACTTGGCTTGAGCAAAACGTTAAGCGTTTAACGCCATTTGAAACACTAGATGAGAAAGCGGCTGGTAAGCGCGATCTTGACGATGAAACCTTGCTGACCTATCAGAAGCAATTTGGATATACCAACGAAGAGCTCGACCAAGTGATCCGCGTAATGGGCGAGAACGGCCAAGAAGCAACTGGTTCAATGGGTGATGATACGCCATTTGCAGTGCTATCTGAAGGACACCGTTCAATATTTGACTACTTCCGCCAGAAATTTGCTCAGGTAACGAACCCGCCAATCGATCCATTACGGGAAAATCACGTAATGTCACTGGCGACTTGTATTGGTCGTGAGCAGAACGTTTTCAACGAAACCACAGGTCATGCTAAACGTTTGCAGTTTGCCTCGCCGGTACTAACTTATTCTGACATGCAGCAGCTATTAACCGCCGATGATGACCATTACTGTGCGTGTAAAATTTCATTGATTTACGAGATTGAAGAGTCTTTGCAAGATGCAATCAAGCGTATTTGTGATGAAGCCGTTGCAAAAGCGGGCTCCGGGTGCGTGATGTTAGTGCTCAGTGACCGAGAAATTGCTGCAGGTAAACAAGTTATCCCAGCGGCGATGGCCGTGGGGGCAGTACAAAGGCGACTAGTGGATGGCAACTTGCGTTGCGATACCAATATTTTGGTTGAAACAGGTAGCGTGAGAGATCCGCACCAGTTTGCTGTTTTGTTAGGTTTTGGCGCAACAGCAATTTATCCTTATCTAGCCTACGAAACCCTTGTTGCAATGTGTGATAAGAAGATCATTAAAAAGTCTTACCGCGAGGTGACTCTGTCTTATCGCGGCGCGATTAACAAAGGTTTATACAAAATCATGTCGAAGATGGGGATCAGCACTATTGCTTCCTATCGTTGTTCGATGTTGTTTGAAGCCGTCGGTTTATCCGATGAGGTAGTTGAATTGTGCTTCAAAGGCGTTGCAAACCGTATTAAAGGTGCGTGCTTTGACGATTTTGCCTTGGAGCAACAACAGCTCAATAAATTGGCATTTAGCAAGCGTAAACTACTATCACACGGTGGATTATTAAAATATGTGCATGGTGGTGAATACCATGCGTATAACCCTGATGTCGTGCAAACTTTACAGACCGCAGTTCGTTCGGGTAACTATCAAGACTACGTTAAATACGCTGAGCTGGTAAATAACCGTCCAATTACTAATCTGCGAGACATGCTTAAGCTTAATACGGCGCAACAAGCAATCGATATCAACGATGTTGAGCCTGCAACTGAGCTGTACAAACGTTTTGACTCAGCCGCGATGAGTATCGGGGCTTTATCACCGGAGGCACATGAAGCGTTGGCGATTGCGATGAATCGCCTCGGCGGTTGCTCTAACTCTGGTGAGGGTGGTGAGGATAAGCTACGTTTTGGCACAGAAAAGAATTCGCGTATTAAGCAAGTTGCTTCTGGGCGATTCGGTGTGACACCACACTATTTACGTTCAGCTGACGTTATTCAAATCAAAGTTGCGCAAGGGGCAAAGCCAGGCGAGGGCGGTCAGCTTCCAGGTGAGAAAGTCACCCCTTATATCGCGAAACTACGCTATTCGGTTCCTGGTGTTACTTTGATTTCGCCACCACCACATCACGATATTTATTCGATTGAAGACTTAGCTCAGCTTATTTTTGACCTCAAACAGGTTAACCCTGAAGCGATGATCTCGGTCAAATTGGTTTCAGAACCAGGTGTCGGCACTATTGCGACTGGTGTTGCTAAGGCGTATGCCGATCTCATTACCATTGCCGGTTATGACGGTGGCACAGGGGCGAGTCCGCTGACATCGGTAAAGTATGCAGGTAGCCCGTGGGAGCTTGGCCTCGCTGAAACGCAACAGGCGCTGGTTGAAAATGGTCTACGCCATCGCATTAGGCTGCAAACAGATGGCGGCTTAAAGACCGGATTAGATATTATTAAAGCTGCAATTTTGGGGGCTGAGAGCTTTGGTTTTGGTACAGGCCCTATGGTTGCGCTTGGCTGTAAATACCTGCGGATCTGTCACCTTAATAACTGTGCAACCGGTGTTGCGACGCAAGATGATACGTTGCGTCAAAAGCATTATCACGGATTGCCAGAGATGGCGATGAACTACTTTAAGTTTATTGCGCAAGAGGCCCGAGAGCTGATGGCCGCTCTGGGAGTCACAAAACTCACCGATTTGATTGGTAGAACGGATTTACTTGAAGCCATTGAAGGTAATACTGCGAAGCAGAAAAAGCTAGATTTAAGTCCGCTCTTAGCGAAACCAAACAATCCGTCAAATGAAGCGCTGTATTGCACCCATACTAATCCATCACATTACAGTGGTGCGTTGAACGAAAGCTTACTTGCGAAAGCGAAGACAGCAATCGACGAAATGACGGGTATTTCGTTGGTGAATCGTATTTCTAATACGGATCGCTCAATCGGTGCAATGTTGTCTGGTTATATCGCGAGCAAGCATGGTAACCAAGGTATGGCAGCAGATCCAATTGCACTTGAGTTACATGGTACTGCAGGGCAATCGTTTGGGGTGTGGAACGCCGGTGGCCTTGAAATGACATTAGTCGGTGATGCTAACGACTACGTTGGTAAAGGGATGGCTGGTGGAAAGCTAGTCGTGCGTCCTCCTGTCGGCTCAAGCTTTGCCTCTCATCAAGCGGCTATTATTGGTAACACCTGTTTATATGGCGCGACCGGCGGTAAGTTGTTTGCAGCAGGTCGAGCTGGCGAGCGTTTTGCCGTGCGTAACTCGGGTGTACAAGCGGTTGTTGAAGGACTTGGCGATAATGGCTGCGAATACATGACAGGAGGCGTGGTGTGTGTGCTTGGTCAAGTTGGCGTTAACTTTGGCGCAGGTATGACCGGTGGTTTTGCCTATGTACTTGATGAAGAAAGTGATTTTGATAAGCGGATCAACCCTGAGTTGGTCGAGCTGGTAGACCTCAAAACGCTGGCATCGCACCAAGAGCATCTGCGCGGTTTGATTGCAGAGCATCTAGATTTAACGAGCTCAACTCGAGCTGAGCAGATCTTAGCTAACTTTGAGTTGTATTTGCCAATGTTTAAATTGGTAAAGCCAAAGTCGAGCGATTTAAACAGTTTACTTGGCCACCGAGCGCGTAGTAGCGCTGAGCTAAGAATTCAGGCGCAGTAGGAGAGAGCAATGAGCGAGAACGTTTACCAATTTATCGATGTACAACGTGTAGATCCGCGCAAAAAGCCTATTTCTACGCGTAAGCAATCTTTTGTTGAAATTTATGAGCCATTTTCTGAGCAGCAAGTTCATTCGCAGTCTGATCGTTGTTTAGATTGTGGTAACCCGTATTGTGAATGGAAGTGTCCGGTTCACAACTATATTCCGCAATGGCTCAAACTTATTCGTACGGGCAGAATCATTGAGGCAGCAGAGCTATCTCACCGTACCAATAGTTTGCCTGAAGTGTGTGGTCGAGTATGTCCGCAAGATAGGCTTTGTGAGGGGTCGTGTACGCTGAACGAAGAGTTTGGTGCCGTGACCATAGGAAATATTGAAAAATATATTACCGATACGGCGTTTGCACAGGGCTGGAAGCCTGATCTTTCTTACGTTACTTGGACCGATAAGAAAGTCGCAATCATAGGTGCGGGTCCGGCAGGACTTGGCTGTGCGGATATTCTAGTGCGAAACGGCGTGCGCCCAGTGGTGTATGATCGCAACCCTGAGATTGGCGGTTTGCTGACTTTTGGGATCCCGTCATTTAAGTTAGAAAAGTCAGTAATGGAAAATCGTCGTGAGATTTTTACCGAAATGGGCGTTGAATTTAAACTCAATACCGAGGTTGGCCGTGATGTTTCTATGGACGAGTTATTGTCGCAATACGACGCCGTATTCTTAGGTGTGGGGACGTACCAAAGCATGAAAGGCAATCTTGAAAATGAAGATGCCGACGGTGTTTATGATGCGCTACCATTTTTGATTGGTAACACCAACCGAGTCATGGGTTATGACGAGAGTCAGCATAGCTATGTGAACATGGCGGGTAAGCGCGTGGTGGTACTAGGTGGTGGGGACACAGCGATGGACTGTGTTAGAACGTCAGTTAGACAAAATGCGCAATCCGTGATCTGTGCTTATCGTCGTGATGAAGAAAACATGCCCGGCTCAGTTCGAGAAGTTAAAAATGCCAAAGAAGAAGGGGTTGAATTTAGATTCAATCTACAGCCAGTTGGTATTGAAATTGACAGTTCAGGCAAAGTCACGGGCGTTAAAATGGTGAAAACACAATTAGGTGAACCTGACAAAAATGGTCGCCGTAGTGCTGAAACTGTGGAAGGTTCTGAGCATACACTAGAAGCTGACGCGGTGATCATGGCATTTGGTTTTAAGCCTCACAACCTTGATTGGTTAGCACAATACGATGTGGCAATAAATCACTGGGGCGGTATTGTTGCACCAGAAAAAGGCGCATTTACACATCAAACAAGTAATCCAAAGATATTTGCCGGTGGTGATGCTGTACGAGGTTCTGATTTAGTGGTGACTGCGATTTTTGAAGGCCGCAACGCCGCTGAAGGCATTTTGGACTATTTAGAAGTTTAAAACTTAAACAACAGCTTTTGTCGTTCACAAACCCCAACTACACTCGTTGTAGCTGGGGTTTTTTATTTGAATTTTGCTTAGTTAGCCGCTAACTTATACCAATTGAATTAATTCTCTAATCAATTTGAAGGGTGAAATAGCATATTAGCTTCGTTAAAAATTTCTCATTTAGAACAACTAAATAGCAAAATTTTTGCCTTGCCTATATGGATATAGGTACCTTAGCGGTAGCAGGACGCGAGAGCGGTGCTACTAAAGCTATTTCCCCGCTTCAAGATAGATCATTTAATTAATACAACTGGTATTAATTTCACTCAACATGTATTTATCAATAGTGTTAAGGAAAGATCATGAATGAAACAATAAACTCAGGCGCTGATGCGGTCACTGCAAAGATAGCGAGTGTAAACGATTGGCGTGCTGTGGTATTGCAGCAGATCAGAAGTCTGATCCTAAGTGTTGATAAAGATATAGAGGAAGATATCAAATGGCGTAAGCCAAGCAACCCAACAGGAGTGCCCGTATGGTCAAAAGCTGGCATGATCTGCACTGGCGAAGTATACAAAGATAAGGTCAAACTTACCTTTGCATACGGTGCAAAATTTGAAGATGAGCATCAGTTATTCAATACAGGATTTGCCGGTAACACTCGACGGGCGATTGATATAAAACAGCAGGACACCATCAATGAAGCCCATTTTTGTACATTGATCCGCGCAGCAATTCGGTATAACGCTGCGCGTTAATCAACAGGTGCAATCAGCCTGATAACAGTTAAGCACTTTGTACTTGTAATAACTCCTTGGCACTCGCTCTTGTTGTGTCACTTATTTTATCTCCACCAATTAACCTTGCTATTTCGTCAATGCGTTGGCTTTCTGCCATTTGGGTCATTTTGGTAAAGGTTTCGCCATTTTCTACTCGTTTTGCGACAAAAAACTGGTTGTGACCACTGCATGCTACTTGCGGTAAATGGGTAACACAAATAACTTGCGTAGACTGGCCAAGCTGGCGCAGCAATTTACCTACGGTTGCAGCTGTTGGACCTGAGATCCCAACATCAACTTCATCGAAAATCAAAGTGGGTGTCGTCACGCGTGTTGCGATAATCACTTGAATGGCTAAGCTTATCCGAGATAGCTCACCACCTGAGGCAACTTTGCCCATAGGTTGCAAAGGTTGGCCTGGGTTAGTTGAGACGTAAAACTCAATGTGATCATACCCAAGAGGGCTCGGTTTAGCGCCAAGATTAGGCGTTAACTGGATTTCAAATTGACCATCACCCATCGCAAGCTCTTTCATACTTGCAGAAATACGTTCGTTAAGAGACGTACAGGCTTGCTGGCGGCTTTGACTTAATCCAAGTGCAGCTTGGTTATAGGCGTTGATGGCTTCGGCAATTTCTTCCTCTAACGCATCCAGTCTGGCAGAATCTGAGCTAATAGACTCAAGCTCATGTTGCAGCGCTTGATGGTGCTGATATAGCAATTCAGGCTGAACTTGATGCTTTCTAGCTAAATCTAGAGCTTGAGAGAGTCTATCTTCTAGCTCTTGTAGTCGCATCGGATCTTGTTCTACGGAATCAGAATAACTGCGGATCTCTCTACTTGCTTCTTCCACTTGTACTGCTGCTTCTTCAAGCACTTGTGCAATATTTTCAAGAGTTTTGTCAAAACTGGTGAGTTCAGAGAACACTTGCGCACTTTGTTGTAGTTGCGATAGTACAGTCTGCTCGTCATTTTCATAAAGGCGAGAAAGCTCACGGTGGCATTGTTCTAAAATGGTTTGACTATGGCTTAGGCGCGAATGTTCGGTCTCAATATCTTCATATTCGCCTTCTTGTAGAGCAAACTCGTCAAGCTCTGCTACTTGGTACTCAAGCAGTTGTTTTTTTGCGGCTTGTGCCTGTTGTGACTTTTGTAGTTCAGCATATTCTTTTTGCAGTTTATGGTAGTGATTATATTGGCCCTTAACTGCTTGTAACAATGTGGTATGGTTAGCATAGGCATCTAGCAAGTGCAGTTGATACTCTGGCTTTAACAGTAGCTGGTGGGCATGTTGCCCATGGATCGCAATAAGGTGTTGACCTAATTCCTTTTGTTGGCCTACAGTAACAGGGGAGCCATTGATGTAGCTTTTACTACGCCCACTTTTGCTAATAACACGTCGAAGAATACATTCATTTTCTTCGTTATCTAGCATATGCTCCGTTAGAAAGCGTTTGGCAGCAGGGAGGTCTGAAACATCAAATTGAGCAGAAATATCCGCCTTGTCGGTACCTGGACGAATAGCAGAAGGATCAGCACGCTCACCGAGACATAAAGAGAGCGCATCGATCGCAATAGACTTACCCGCGCCTGTTTCACCTGTAATTGCGGTCATGCCACAATGCCAGTCAATATTTAGCGCACTAACAATAGCAAAATTTTGAACATTTAAAGCTAAAAGCATACTGTACACCCTAACAGAGAATTACTGTTAATTTATACAGTATTTTATTGTTTAGCAACTCAAATTAAAAAATTCTGCTAAAAATAATAGCGAGATTATCCAACAGCATGCTCTTTTACTAAGGCCGCTGCTTGCATTTGTTGGTTAGTTGACTCCTTGCCGCTTAATTCTGATGAGTCTATATTCTCTTCATCTTGCTGTTGCGCTGGCATATCAGGTGTTTGAATGCGTGCAATGAGGGCTGGAAGCATCTCGTGATAGAAATCACGGTTATAAGCAATGCCCGCCGTAGGTAATTCAGCGACAAAATATTGTAGTTGCTCAGCAAGCAAATCGATATTACCGTTTGAGCGACACTTATTGAGCTCGCTTGTCACTGAATAGATAAATAACTCAGACACTTTTTCCAGTTGCGCTAAATTTTCTTCCGAGTGCGCTTGCACGACAAAAAAGTTGCTAACGATTGCATTGATCTGCGGTGCGTATTTAGGCCTTAAAATCTTTGCTTCGACGAATTCAGTAACTTTAAGTTTGAAGTTGCTGCTAATTACTTTTAAACGATCGTTAAAGGCTTTTTTTTCCGCTTCACGGGCTTTTCTTCTATTATTTTCAATCACTAAATACACTGAAAGTATAGTGATAAGCAGCGCCAATGTGAAAAATACAACGTAAGCCATTTTATTGTTATTTACCCAAATTAGAAAATTTAACCAAGGTTATTTTGCGTAACTTTGCGTGCTTAGTAAAGCCTACTGCCCCAATTTAATTTCTGTCTAAGAACATTGTAGTAGGAGTAGCATTTAGGGTGGATCAATCTTAGTCTTTTCTCTGCTTTTTTGATGATAACTTCGTCACCAGGTAGCACAGCCAGCACAACATGACTGTCACAACTCACTTGTAAGCTGTCGGTGTTTTCTAGACTTAACTTAAGCTTGACTTCTTTTTCTGCATCCACCACTAAAGGCCTGCTGGATAAGGTATGCGGAAACATAGGCACCAAAGAAATAGCGTCGAGTTCGGGGGTTAAAATAGGACCGCCACCTGAAAGCGAGTAAGCGGTTGACCCCGTTGGTGTCGAGACAATTAAACCGTCTGAGCGCTGAGAAAATACAAAGTCGTCATCGATAAAAGCCTCAAATTCAATCATATGCGCAACTTTATCAGCGTGTAATACGGCTTCGTTCATTGCTAAATTTGCGCTTTTAAGCTGGTGATGTCGGTATACTGCCACCTCTAACAGAAATCTCGATTCTTCAATAAATTGGCCGCTTAACACCGCTTCTAGCTGCGCTTCAAAGCCTTCTGGGTTCAAATCTGTCAAAAAGCCTAAGTTACCGCGGTTAACTCCGATCACGGCGACATCAAAACGAGCCAGTACTCTTGCTGCGCCAAGCATGTTACCGTCACCACCAACAACAATAGCAAGGTCGCAACGTTTACCTAGTTCAACTAACTCGACTACTGCATCCTCGTCTAACGACTTTATTTGCTCTGCAACGCGATCTTCTACGAGTACTTCATATCCTAATGCTTGCAAAAATGTGTAGAGTCGTTGTAAGGTCGTCCCGGCGCCCTCGTGGTTGGGCTTGCCAATTAAGCCGATGGTGTTAAACGTAGTCGTCATTCAGTCATTTGTCCTTGGTATCTTTGCTGCAAGATTATAATAAAAGCGTAGTGCTTGAAACTGGCAATTGACACCCATATTAAAATAATTATGAAACTAAATCCCAGAGATGAACAAATTCTGTGTGCGGTCATGCGCCATTATTGTAATGGTGAAGGGCAGCCTGTTGCGTCCAGCAAAATAGCAAAGCAGGACGGCCTTGCTATTTGTTCTGCAACCGTACGCAATGCAATGGCAAGACTTGAAAATCAAGGCTTATTGTATTCGCCGCATACCTCAGCTGGCCGTGTACCCACAGACCAAGGTGTAAAATTCTGGCTACAGGAGTTTTTTCCTCTGGCTGATGTTGCCGTTCATTGGCAACCAGATCAGTCTGCAATAGTCTCTTTTGCACATTTATTGAGCCAAAACTTTCAGGTGTGTTGCTGTGTTGGATTACCACAAGTAAGCAGCAAACAAATGTTCCGGGTGGAAGTACTCGACTTTGACCGTAAAAACTGGCTGGTCCTGCTGTTAGACAGGGCGGGGCAATCACACAATATTTGTATTGATAAACCCGTTGATGACTCCGACGCGTTGCGTTACCAGTTCGCGGCTTGGATGAATACCGTATTCAGTCAACAAACTTTAGTCGAAGGTTTGCACCGAATGCGCGCTATGGCACATAGTGCACCGCCGAGTTGTCACCATATTTTGGCCCAGTGGACTAAGCAGTTAAGCCAGCAGTTAGGCTCAGATAACGCAATTGTTGTCGGCGAGCGTTACTTATATAACCGCTTAGAGTTGGATAGAGAGATTAATCTTGGGGTTGGATTTTTGGACCAAGTCGAAGACCGCTTGGCATTTAAAGACGGCGTATCCGTGTTACTTGGTGAAGAGCTAAGTATGCTGGGTTTACATCGCGTAGTGGTGCTCAGTGTGCCGTATTTCTCCAAAGGGGAATACCAAAGTCGCTTTTGCGTGATTTGCCCAGCGGACTCTAAGATCGAAGCCATCTTGTCAGAATTCAAAAAATTGCCGCAATAAAGGGTTGAAACTCTCATTTCAATCCCCATAATTACCGCAGTTGTAAAGAATCGGAGAATCACCACATGTCTGAGCAGACAAAAGCCCCAGAGCAAGAGCTTGAACAAGAACAAACACAAGCTGAAGCGGAAGTTGTAGAAGCACAAGCAGAGCAACAAACTCAGGAAGAGCAGGCAGAAAATGCGGGTGAGTTGAGCCCAGAAGAAGAAATCGCTGGTCTGTACGCTGAGCTTGAAGCCGCTAAGCAAACTATCGACTCACAAAAAGATAGCGTTGTTCGCGCCGCGGCTGAGCTTGAAAATGTTCGTCGCCGAGCCGCGCAGGACGTTGAAAAAGCGCACAAATTTGCGCTAGAAAAGTTCTCAAACGAATTATTACCTGTAATCGATAACCTAGAGCGTGCGATTGAGTTTTCTGACAAAGAAAACGAGACGCTAAAGCCTGTGCTTGAAGGTATTGATATGACTATCAAGACATTTGCTGATGCCCTAGCTAAATTCGGTGTTGAAGCTGTAAACCCACAGGGTGAAACATTTAACCCAGAGCTACACCAGGCAATGTCAATTCAGCCGAGCAATGATGTATCACCAAATACTGTGCTTGCTGTGATGCAAAAAGGCTATACTTTAAACGGCCGTCTATTGCGCCCTGCAATGGTGATGGTGTCTAAGGCCGCTGAATAAACATATTCAATTTGCAAAAGCCGCTCATTGAGCGGCTTTTTTGTGTTTAGTAACGAGTGTACTCACTTACCAACTACACAGCTTCACTTTCTCAAACCAAGGACTGGAAAAAGACTTGGTTGTGATGGGGAGAGGGGCTGTCACTTCGACGCCTAGCTCTTTTGCTAAATATCTATGCACTAACAGTTTTACTTTATCACTTTCTAACTGAGTATACGCCAATTGCAATGCTTGTTTAGTACTTTGGCTTGGCATATCTCCTTCAAGCTGTTTGTACCGAGCTTCAAGCCATTGTAACCAAGCTTGTTTTGATTCGTTTGGGAAGGCTGTAGTTAGGGTAGAAGTAGGGCCTTGTAGACGCTCGTAGTTAACGATTTGCTTTTGAATAAGAAAGACAAACATCAAGTTGATCCCCGCAGATATTTGACCCGAGCGCTTATCAACGGCTTGATAACCTAACAGAGCATGGCGAAAATACTGCTCAGCTTCAAATATTCGACCTTGATCGAGCGCAAGACTTCCTAAGTTGCTTTCAATCATCGCAAGCACCGGAGTTTGCTTTAATTCCTCAGCGAGTTTATGTGCCTTGGCATACAATGTTCTCGCTTTTTGATAATCATCTTGGTTGCGGGCAACTAACGCCATACTGTTAGTCAGTGTAAGCCGTTGGCGATCATTTTTTGCATATTTGTAGGCACATTTGAGGCTAGTATCAGCATCATCAAGATATTCCTGTCGGCGTAGCCAAATCCCAAGTGCACTCAAAATCGTGGGAAGGTTTGCTTTGAAATACATGTCATCTGGATACAAAAAGACGGCGTTGATTGACGTGTAGAGCCTATCTATTTTATCTGTAGGTACAGATGCACGAGCGCTCAGCAAATGCCATTGAATAAATAAAGGCACGGGCACATCATGCAGTTGCTCTAAACTGTCGAGAATAATCAATGATTGTGCAGGGTTAACCGTTAAATAGTCGCTGGCCTCGTCTAGCTTACTTTCAAAATATGAAAAGTCCTTTGCCAACGCTTGTTGGCAAAAATAAAATGCACAAGTTACAAAGAGTAAAAGCCGAACCAAGTAAACCCCGACCACATTTTGGCACATCTATTAACTGTAGTCGGCAGTACCGAATAGTTCCAAATCAATTACGATAAACAGCATTATACAAAGATTAGAAACAATGTAGAGATCGCCTCTTCAGTTATAAATGGGGATCGGAAACTTGATGAAAAGAAAATAAATTGCTGAGTTCGTTTTGGTGCACTTTGATTAGTTGATTGATATTTTCGAGGTCGACAGTGGTTAAACTGGCTTTGCTAAGCATATAGCTAACTGGTGTTTTATTCGCATCGGTACCAGAATAGATAATATCTGTATACTCTTTGATTTTAATAATGTGGTCGCCCGCGAGTTTATCTTCAACAACATAGTCTACTCGCTGCTTACTCAACATTTTAAAGCGGCGAGTGGCATTGGGTAGGTGCACCAGCTGATCGTTATAAAAGTCTTGGATCAGCTTTTCAAATGCCATGCCGTAGTAACTGCCAGCATTCAGTGCAAATGTGTTTCCTGCAAGGATCAATGACTCGACTTCCCCGCCAATTTTTGGCTTTTCCTTATGTTGGAATAATGCCATGACTTCCTGACGATAAGGTGTAGTGAAGTAGGCAAACTTATCTCTCGTCGTCGTTTTTGTTGCTGCGATCAGTACGTCTACATTACCTACCTTTAGCTCTGCTAGCATCCTTGTTGAGGTGGGATAGAAGACGTATTCAAGACAATAAATAGAATCTATAAAAAGAATATTTAGTGCGTTAATCTCTAAACCGAAGGCTTTACCTTCCTTGCGAGAAATATAGGGAGGCCACAGTGTTTCGTTTATTCCTATACGCAAAGTTTTATTGCATTTAGCTGAGGCTTCGAGTGCTAAAAGCGCGATGAGTATACCGAGTAGAGGCAATCTTGCGTATTTCATAGCGGCCAATCCTTGCATATTAGAGTCTAATTATTCTATCAACAAATTAAAAGAGGTACATGCACTTTGTTAAATGACTAAGTTTGTAACTACTAACCGCAGAGTGTTCTCATAGCTGCAAAAGTTACTGCATATCGCGGCTATGGGCGAGTACGGTCGCGATGGTATTGATAAGCTCAAGCTCCTCTATGGGTTTGGCAACATAGCCATCAAATCCAACGCGCTCATATAAAGCTTTGTCTTCTGGAAAAGCATTTGCAGTTAATGCGATAATTGGGATGTTGGGGTCTTTACTCTTCAGAAGTTTACAAGCCTCAACGCCATCCATTTCAGGCATTTGAATGTCCATAAGTATTAGCTCAGGTTTACTTCGCTCGAATTGATCTATCGACTCTTTACCATTATTTGCAATTGTAATATTACCATTGGCTTTACTGACCATAGAACGAACTACCAGCTGGTTTATTGGGTTATCTTCAGCTAGCAATATAGATACGCCGTTTAAGTCTGCTGCGGTCAGCTGGTCGGTTGTTGGTTGCTCTGACGTAACCTCAGACTTTTGCATTGGCAACTCGATGCTAAATAGGCTGCCTTCTCCAACGGTACTTTCTACTTTAATCGTACCGCCCATCAGGTCAATTAGAGAGCGAGTGATAGAAAGACCAAGCCCCGTACCACCAAATTTTCTAGTGGTGGACTTATCTGCCTGCTCAAATCGTGAAAAGAGCTTGTTGATTGTGGCTTCTGTCATCCCGATGCCGGTGTCGGCAACGGTAATAAGCATACCAGAATCATTTTGAAGCGGTTTTATATGGGTAATAATACTGCCAGTTTCAGTAAACTTAATGGAGTTTGACAAGAGATTAAGCAACACTTGTCTGACTCTGACTTCATCTCCGAGCCAAAACTTATGCTCAAGCTCAACGTGGATCTTAAGTTTTAGCCCCTTGTTTTTTGCCAATACCAAAAAATCTGAGCGTAGATGTTCAACCAACACCTCAATATTAAATGGCCGCTCTTCAAGCTCAATTCTACCGGCTTCAATTTTAGAGAAATCCAAAATATCGTTAATGATGGTGTTAAGTGCCTTAATTGAGTAGGTCGCTTTTTCGAGTAGATTGGTGGCAGTGCTATTGAGCGGCTCCGATTTTAAGAGTTGCAGGGTACCGTATAAGCCATTCATAGGGGTTCGTATTTCATGGCTCATATTTGCCAAAAAGACGGCTTTGGCCTTGGCTGCTTGCTCCGCTGCTTCTTTGGCGTGCGAGAGCTCTCGTTCATATTTGAGTTGCTCTGTGAGATCTAATGCAATACCCAAAAAACCGTCTATATTACCATGCTCATCGGTTAATGTTGTGACGCTTAGCTTGATTTGAACATACCGGTTTTGCTTAGTGACATAGGTCCATCGGTTAGTATCGACCACACCTTGTATAGCTTTGGCGACAAAGACCTCAAACCCAGGGTCAATGACTCTACCAAGCTCTTTCGTCAGTGCTTCTGCTCTTGTTACTACTTCTTCTTTAAGGTGAAAAATGGCGGGGGAAGATTTACCAATGAGCTCATCTTTTTTATATCCTAATAAACGCTCGGCCGCTGGGTTAAACTGTGTAATGATACCGTCTGGATCGGTGGCAATAATGGCATAACCCGAACCTTCAACAATACTGGTATGCAGCTGGCTGTATTTAATGATTTCTTTAGTACGCGCTTTCACCTCTTGTTCTAAAGACGAGTTCAGTTTCGCCAGGGATTGTGCTTTTTCTTCCTCAGCCGCCAATTTTTCTCTTTCTGCTAAGCGCTGACGTGTAAAGCTTAAAAGTAAAATATAAGTGATGACTGCCAATAGCAAAGAAACTAGTAGTGCTACTTGCAAAATAGTATTCGGCGACACTAAGTTGAGTGAACGGATAAACTTTGGAGTTGGCCAAATCTTTACTTCCCAAGTGCGACCAAATAACGCGACTTGCTTAGCGAGTGGGCTATTTTTCTCTCTAACATCTTCTTCTAGTGCCTGATAAAATGGGGTGTTTTCATCATTATTGGTTACATCAGAGATTTGAATTGAAACATCTTGTCGAAAAGAAAGTAAAGTCGACAGGATTTCATCGATAAGTAAAGGAGAGTATGTCCAACCAATCAAATTACGTAAACGATTTTCTTCATCTTTTGCAATACTAATTGAGGTGTAAATTGGTGCGAGAATTAAAAATCCGTATTTAACCTTATTGTCGGCTTGCACTAAGGTGATTGGGGCGGTAAGCCTTGGTTCATTGGTGGTTGCAGCCTCTATTGCTGCAGTTCTGCGACTAGCTTCGGAGCCTATATCCAACCCGACAGCTTTATCATTGTTTATTTCTGGCTCAATATACTGAATAACAAATTTGCTGGTGTTATGTGGATTTAGCGTTTTGATGAAGAATGTTCTGTCCGTGCGCTCAGCTTGTGCTTGTTGCACAAAGCTACTCACGTTATCGATGGGGACATACTTAATAATTCCAACGCCTCGTGCGCCTGGATACTCCGCTTGGAAATCAAACGAGTCGATATATCGCCGCATTGCCTGATAGTCAAAGCTATGTTGTTGGTTCGCATAAATTGCATTGCGAAGCCCTAAAATACCATACCAGTACAATGTAACGCGTTCGTTCACTCCCTCAGTCACATGATCAAGGCGCAAAGCAAGTGCCGAGGCGACTTTTTCAGCATGATGCTCTTTTTCTTGCTCATATAACACCAGCCCGTAAAGCATACTACCAACTAACACAAGTAGTGCAGCAACCAGTGGCACAAATCGGCTTTGCCGAACTGTGCGAGCATTCGCTAACGACACGCTATATTCCTTACGCTCTAAATCTAACCAATATGTTAGTCCAGATAGCATTGAATTGATAGTGATTACAGCAAAGTAACAACGCTCAATTTACGCCTCAATTGGCTCACTAAAGCATATTTTGAATTGTTATTTGAATAAATTGTAGATTGGGGCTGGCTCAGTTCCGTAGCCTTAAAAGCTAAAATAAATATGCGGATTTTGGGCCATATATAAATGTGGTCACGATGTGGACACTTTTTAGGATGAAATGTGGATGTTTGCCCCGAAAACAAAAAAGCCAGTCAGAACTTGTTGCTCTAACTGGCTGTTTTAAAACGCTAAAATTTGGTGGAGCTGGGGGGATTTGAACCCCCGTCCGGAAAGCGTCGATTTTCTCACAGCTCTTTTAAAAACAATGATTTACATCAAAAACAAGGAGTTGTAATCTCATACAAACTAGTTGAACCTTGTGTTAACTAGTGAATGTGGGCACAATGTGGACACTATATTACATGCGTACTTTGACCTTCCCTATATTTAATTTTAGTTCAAAATGTAAGTGTCTATAAGAAGGAGCTAAAGTTTAAAAGTAAACTAAAACTTGACAAAGTAATTGCTTTTTTTTTGTAGAAAGGTTGTAATGTGCGCGGGGTTAACATATATATAAACGTATAGAGACTTGGAGCTTTGAAGGAACTTAAAGAAATTCATCGAGGTAAACTCTTTAAAGTTGTGCATTGTGAAGGTGCTCTGGAAAGTTTACAAAAAGCGTTGACTCACGTCACCCCACATAAGAAGCAAAAGTCCATGTTGGTTGGAATCGTCCTCATGATTGAACGTTTGGCAGGAGGTGAGCAGTTATCTAAAGATAGCTTTCCGCCAGAAGGAGACCTCCCTAAGGGAAGTGGTAAGTTTCATGCGTTTAAGCGGATTCCAATCAGAGCTTATTGCTGGAGATCTAAAAAACATCCCAATACTTATTTCATAAGTCATTACATATATAAAG
>NZ_JAKEVK010000087.1:0-17555 GCF_022398435.1 Pseudoalteromonas sp. Isolate6
TATTTCTACATCCTAGTATATCTTTAACTTAACTAGCTCCAGAGGTGTAACATGAAAAACCCGATAGAATGGCATAGTTACCACACCGAAGAAGTATTAAAGCAGCTCACAGCTAATCAAACTGTGGGTTTGAGTGATGGTGAAGTAGTAGAACGTAGGCAAAAGCATGGTGCTAACTCACTGACCAAACATACTGGAGATGGCCCATTCAAACGATTTGTACTGCAGTTTCATCAACCTCTAGTTTATATCCTGCTCGCTGCAGTTGCGGTGACTTTGGCGTTGCAAGAATGGGTTGATGCCGCAGTAATATTTGCCGTGGTCTTGTTAAATGCAATTATTGGGTTTATTCAGGAGTCAAAAGCGATTAAAGCAATAAACGCACTGTCTGGCAGTATTAAGTCGTTTGCAACAGTATTACGTGATGGTAAAAAGCACTCCATCCCTGCTGAGGAGCTAGTACCTGGTGATATTGTGTTGTTGCATGCCGGTGACAAGGTTTGTGCGGATATACGGTTAGTTAAGGTAAAGGACTTGCAAGTAGATGAATCTGCACTCACAGGAGAGTCTGTGCCTGTGCAAAAAATTACCGAAAAACTAGATAAAGAAACACTACTCGGGGATCGTCAGAATATGGCATTTTCCTCGACATTGGTGGTCTATGGCAGCGGAATAGGGGTTGTCACTAGTACAGGCGATGATACAGAAATCGGTAAAATATCGGAGTTAATTGCGACAACACCGACCCTAGATACCCCATTGACCAAACGTATCAAGCAGTTTAGCCATGTTTTACTCTATGCAATTGTCATTTTGGCGGCTTTAACATTGGTCATAGGTTACCTTCACGGTCAGCCATTGTTAACCTCTTTTATGGCCGCTGTTGCCCTTGCAGTAGGTGCTATTCCTGAAGGATTGCCTGCGGCTGTCACTATCATGCTGGCGATTGGGGTATCGAGAATGGCCAAGCGTCGAGCTGTCATCCGTAATTTACCAGCAGTGGAAACGTTAGGAAGCACAACTATTATTTGTTCGGATAAAACAGGCACTCTGACTAAAAACGAAATGACAGTTGAGCAAATTTACGCAGGTTCTGAGCATTTTTCCGTTAGCGGTAATGGCTATAATCCTGCTGGTGTTATTTCTAGAGATAATCAAGAAGCAATTGAGTCTGGCGAGATGGGAGAGGCTGCGTTATACAAAATGTTAAGAGCCGGGGTTTTGTGTAACGATGCGCAGTTAATTGCGCCGGTGTCAGAGCGAGAGCAATGGAAAATTAATGGAGATCCCACCGAGGCTGCATTACTGGTGTCTGGTCTTAAGGCAGGTTTGACAGGTGAGTCATTGGGAGCGTTACGTAGCGACAGTATTCCATTCCAATCTGAATATCAATATATGGCAACTTTGGATAGAGTTGCTAGTGATACTTTGATTCACATTAAGGGTTCAATTGAGAGCATCTTGCCGAAGTGTAACAGTATGCTTAATCGTGTCGGTGAGTCCGTGCCGATAGATATTGATGATATTAAGTTGCAGGCGGAGAAGCTAGCGAGTAGAGGGTTGAGAGTGCTTGCGTTTGCTTCTAAGAATTGTACTACGGAGAAGCAAACGTTATCTCATGAAGATGTTGCTGAGGGACTAGAGTTTTTAGGCTTACAGGCGATGATTGATCCCCCTAGACCTGAGGCAATAGAAGCCGTAGCCGCGTGTCATAAAGCAGGTATTCGAGTCAAAATGATCACCGGTGACCATGCGTTAACGGCGACTAGCATAGCGCGTCAGCTTGGAATTTTGACATCTGACAGTGATAACAAAACCATCACTGGTTACGAGTTGTCGGGAATGTCAGAACAAGATTTTACCCATGTTTCTGAAAATTATGACGTATTTGCAAGAGTGACGCCCGAAAATAAACTACAGTTAGTACAGTCATTGCAATCTGGCGGTCAAGTGGTGGCTATGACCGGAGATGGGGTGAATGATGCGCCAGCGTTAAGGCGAGCCGACATTGGGGTGGCGATGGCCCTAAATGGTACAGAGGTGGCGCGAGATGCATCAGACATGATGTTAACTGACGACAACTTTGCGACAGTGAGAGCAGCGGTTGAAGAAGGCAGAGGTGTATTTGATAACCTTAAAAAGTTTATTGTCTGGACCTTGCCTACTAATGGTGGAGAAGGTTTGGTCATCTTGCTTGCAGTGTTGTTGGGAGTGTCGTTGCCACTACTACCCGTTCATATTTTGTGGGTCAATATGACGACAGCTATTTTTCTTGGCTTGATGCTCGCCTTTGAGCCAAAAGAGCAGGGAATCATGGAAAGACCACCTTACGATCCAGCTGCTCCGATAATAGATAGGATATTAGCGTGGCGTATCTTGCTTGTCTCCTCGTTACTCTGTGTCATGGCATTTGGTTTATATGAACTGGAGCTATATTGGGGGGCGTCTGAGGCGCAAGCTAGAACAGTCGCTGTTGCTATGTTCGTGGTCGGTGAAGCTTTTTATTTATTTAATTGCCGCTCATTACATCGCTCGGTGTTCTCAATTGGATTGTTTTCTAACATCTGGGTTTGGGTAGGTATTGGCTCCATGATGTTACTGCAATTGCTATTTACCTACTCATCGTTAATGAACGAGTGGTTTCAAAGTGAGCCTATTGACCTGGGCTCTTGGCTTAGAGTCTTTATTTGTGGGTGGTTGATATCGCTTATTGTTGGTGCTGAAAAGTGGTATAGAAATAATACAGAAACCAAAATCAAAGCTAAACCAGAGACTCAGACACATGTGAGGAGAGAAGTATGAACCGAAGAGAGAAGTCTATTACGGCGAATTACACAAAAGCCATTGTTCGACTAGTTTTCTTCTCTCTTCTTTGGGTGCTACTGACCAATGGGGAGCTGAGCTCCTGGGTTATAGGCATTGTTGTGGTCCCGTTTGCAGCCTGGTTAAACCTGAGATTTTTTATTCCTCAACATCAGGTTGTTAGTGATAAAAAAGGAGAGACTAAAAGTTATTATTTTAGTCTCTTTAGACTACTACGCCTGCTCCCTTACTTTCTGATGAACTCACTAAAAGGTGGTATTCAAACATCCCGTTTAGCTTTTCGTCGCAAATCATTAACTACATCAGGTTTGGTACGCTACTCAGTTAACCTCCCTCAAGGGGAGGTAAGGCTTTGGTTTATTCACCTAATTAGCTTATTGCCGGGAACCCTCAGCGCTCGAATTGAGGGAGATGAGCTTGCTGTTCATATGCTTGAAGTAAGTAGCAATAACGTCAGAGATATTACGCAGTGTGAAGAAAAAATCGCTTTTCTTTTTGGTCTTGATAAAGATAAGGCAACATGGGGAAAATCAAAATGACAGTATATCTCGGCGTTGTAATTAGTATTCTGACGATAGTGTTGTTACTCGGACTACTAAGGTTGTGTGTTGGATCAACTCGGTTAGATCTCATTTCGTCATTACAACTCTTTGGTACGTTGGGTGTTGCTGTGATGATCTTACTCGCTGTTTATATGGATCAAAGTGCACTTTTTAATGTGGCGTTGGTGTTGGCGCTGTTAGCACCAACGACGACTGTTATTTTGGTCAGGTTGGGAGGAGTTACAGATGACGAACATTGAGTGGCTTTGTGTACTAATGATTGCACTTGGCACATTTTTTTTTCTTGCAGGAACTGTGGGATTATGGCGTTTTCCTGACGTGCTAAGTCGCCTTCATGCGTTAACTAAGGCGGATAACTTGGGTTTAGGCTTCATTATTGTGGGTGTCATTCCGTTAGTGACCGATGCAGTAGATGCTGTTCAACTCTTGGTTATTTGGTTTGCAGTGATGCTCTCGGGAGCAATTTCTTGCTATTTGCTAGCGAGCTCATCTGAAGAGGTTCAAGGTCAAGAAAAACTCAAAAATTCACGTGAAATTGAGCCTAGGAGTAAATCTGATGATTGAATATGCGCTCTTCATTGATCTAATGCTCGGTGTCGGTGCGGTTATCACAGCGATACTCTGCTTGGCTATCAGAGACTTATTTCAGTCAATATTGGTTTTTATGTGTATGGGGTTGCTAGTTACTTTAATTTGGGCTCGGCTTGGGGCATGGGACGTCGCAATTGCCGAAGCGGCTATTGGAGCTGGTCTGACGGGGGCACTATTACTCGCGACTCGCCGTCGGCTAATGCAACAAGATAAGAGCTAGATTACAGACTCGTCATCGCGTTGTCTTCAACAGTCTTACGTTGGTGAATTGGGGGGAATTATGTTTCATTCGATGACTTTACATAATGAAGAAGGGTCAAAGGAAAATAACTTTGGACTGGGAGTTTTTCTTGGCGGAGTGATATGTGTGTTTTGCTCGCTGATATTTTTCTCACTCCTTCAAGTACCAGTACCTTCAAGGCCTGTCGTGGAGCTTATTGAGCAAAACCTGGCAAGTAGCGGTGTTTCTAATCCGGTTACCGCAGTATTACTAAACTTTAGAAGTTTAGACACACTTTTAGAGATTGCGGTGCTGTTAATAGTTGCATTAGCTGTTATGCCGAATAAGTTAGATTCCACTAGTCAAGGTTTTATTACACATGTAAAAAATCCACATAGGAATGATGTGCTGGAAGCATTTCTAAGATGGTTGTTGCCGAGTATTGTTGTAACCGCAGGGTATTTGCTGTGGACAGGAGCTAGCTTACCCGGTGGCGCTTTTCAAGCGGGCGCATTATTGGCTGGCGCCGGGATATTATTGTTACTAACAGGAAGTTATCGTGTAGATTTTAGCTGCGATATTGCTCAAAAAATGATGGTCGTTGGATTAGTCATATTTTTGATAGTGGGAGTTGGTGTTGCAACAAACTCCAAAACAATACTCGACTTTCCAGATAAATACGCTGGGGCTTTAATACTCGTTATAGAAGTCGCAGCGACATTGTCTATTGCGATGATTTTAGTGCTTTTATACCACAGCCTGACCAACTCTGAGTCCGATAAATACGCACCCTATAACGTTGATAGGATAGAAAAAGAGGAATAATGATAATGGAGGGTTCACTTTATACTGCAATTGGTATCGCGATGTTTGGGATTGGGTTGTTTGGTGTCGTAGCCCTTGCACAGGCCATGAAAAAAATATTAGCCGTAAATATTTGTGGTGTGGGTATTTTTATGATTTTTATTGCAAATTCAACAGCTGTAAATGGCAGTGTTGATTATGTGCCCCATGCCATCGTACTTACAGGGATCGTTGTTGCCGTAGCAGGAACGGCTTTAGCCTTATCCTTAGTTTGTAGAATCTACGACAAGACTAAACAACAGGTTGGAAAGTAAATATGCACAGTACAGCCGAGTTAATTATTCCAGCATTAATTCTAATACCATTAGTAGCATCGATACTTTCTATGCTTTTTACCACCCGGTCTGTACAGTTAGTAATCAGCTTTCTGGCAGCTTTAGGACTATGCGTTGTTGTTCAGCAATTGTACCTTGGTCTCAATGTTGACTCGAGCACATTGAAGTATGAAGTTGGTGGTTGGGCTGCTCCATTAGGAATTGGCTTTTTGATAGATGGTTTATCAATGTTGATGATTATTCTCAGCACCTTTTTGATCAGCGTACTATCATTTTATGCGGCTTTTTATTTTAACAATAAACCTGTAGCTCAACGCTTCTGGCCTTTATGGTGGTTGTTAGTTACAGGACTGAATGCATTATTTATATCGTCAGATATTTTCAATATTTATGTCACGCTCGAAATTATAGGTCTTGCTTCCGTTGCTTTAGTTGCGTTAAACGACAGCAAGGAAGGTCTAATCGCTGCGCTTCGTTATTTACTCGTAGGTTTGCTTGGCTCATTACTCTACCTAGCTGGAGTCGCTTTGTTATATCACAGCTATGGCACCTTATCACTTTTATCTTTGGCTGAGCAGGTAGAGGTAAATCTGCTGAATCTAATGGTGCTAATCCTAATTTCATTGGGACTGGCACTAAAAACTGCGATTGTCCCCCTTCATTTTTGGTTGCCCTATGCTCATGGTAGTGCTCCGGCGCCAGTGAGCGCTATTCTCTCAGCTCTGGTAGTGAAGGCATCTTTTTATTTACTTGTACGGTTCTGGATGGAGATTTTATCTCCGGTTGTCTCAAACTCAGCGTTGATGTTGATGGGGGGATTAGGGGCTGGGGCGGTGTTGTGGGGTTGTGTAAAAGCCCTAAGAGCTGAGCGCCTGAAAATAATGATTGCTTATTCCACAGTGGCTCAAATTGGGTATTTATTTCTACTTTTTCCTCTTTTGACTAGCGCTGATCCTGAGATCGACTCTTCGGAACTACGCCAGCATACTTTAACCGCAATTAGCTATTTTATCGTTGCGCATGCCTGTGCCAAAGCTGCAATGTTTATTGCTGCTGGAAATATCATTAAGACACTTGGGCATGACAATATCGCCCAGCTACAAGGTATGGCTAAATACATGCCTGTGAGCTTGTTTACCTTTGCCATCGCTGGAGCTAGCCTAATTGGATTACCACCAAGTGCGGGTTTTATTGCTAAATGGCTTCTACTTAACGCTGCCGTGGACACTGCCCAATGGTGGTGGGTAATTGTTGTTATAACGGGGGGACTGCTTGCGGCGTTAGCAATATTTCGAGTGCTTGATTTAGCATTTATTAAACCCGAAAGTAGTACCTTGGCTTTTGATAAAAATAAGAGTATTTATAAACTTAGTCCCTTTATGCCTTATGCTGGACTATTTTTAGCATTGTGTACAGTTGCTTTGGGCTTTAATGCTGAGGTAATCATTAATCTTGTATCGTTAGGAGGTAGAGAATGACATGGCAATCGGCTTTACCTACAATGATCCTGTTAAGTGCATTGTTATCTGGCATCGCAATATTTTTTGTAAGTGAAGCAAAACCAAAACTGCGAAAAGCACTCAACTTTACTGGAGCAGGGACTTGTATTGTTCTGATCGTATTATTAATTGCAGGCGTTTACCAAGGGCAAGTTTTTGAAGCGCGTTTTCCTTTACTCCCTGATATAGATTTGGTCTTGCATGCGGATGCACTTTCTTTGCTATTTGTTGCCCTTTCAGGCTTCCTTTGGCTATTAACAACCATATACGCAATTGGTTACTTAGAAGACTCGCCAAATAGGAGCCGATTTTTTGGCTTCTTTAGCTTGTGTGTATTTGCGACCATAGGAATTGCGTTGGCTGGCAACCTCATCACGTTTCTTATTTTTTACGAACTACTGACATTAACGACATACCCCTTGGTTGTTCATAAAGGAAATTCAGCATCTTTGGCTGCTGGTAGAAAATACCTGATCTACACAATGCTAGGTGGTGCTAGTTTTCTAATCGGGGTTGTTTGGCTCAAGTCTCTTGCGGGTCCTTTGGATTTTACCGCTACTGGTTTACTCGCAGCAATGCCCGAGTTGGACCCGAATAGCCTAAAAGTTATTTTTGTGCTTATCGTACTAGGGCTAGGGGTAAAGGCGGCATTGGTTCCTTTTCATGGTTGGTTGCCTTCAGCGATGGCAGCGCCTGCACCTGTTAGTGCATTGTTACACGCTGTAGCTGTGGTGAAAGCAGGGGCTTTTGGTATTGTCAGGGTGGTGTATGATGTTTATGGCGTTGAGTTTGCGAGAGATTTAGGATTAACCATGCTACTCGCCATACTGGCCTCTATCACAATCATATATGGCTCAACGCGGGCGCTGTTTCAAAATGATCTTAAAAAGCGTCTAGCCTATTCTACAGTCAGCCAAGTTTCATATATCGCGTTGGGTACTGCGATTGCTGGCCCGATTGCAACCATTGGAGGGATTGCTCATTTGGTTCATCAAGGCCTGATGAAAATTACAATGTTCTTTTGTGCAGGCTCAATTGCTGAGACATTAGGCGTTACCAAAGTTGACCAGATGGCTGGTATCGGCAAAAGAATGCCGCTTACTATGATTGCCTTTAGTTTGGCGGTACTGGGTATGATTGGTATACCTCCTGCGGCGGGATTTGTATCAAAGTGGTATTTAGGCACAGGGGCTTTGGAAAGTGGTTATTTTTGGGTATTAGGTGTGCTAATTCTCAGTAGCCTACTTAATGCTATGTATTTTTTACCAATACTATATTCAGCCTGGTTTAAAGACCAAAAAGACGAATGGCCATCGGAAAAGCCTAAAATGCGATTTGAAGCACACTGGATGCTGGTTTTACCACCTTTGTTGACTGCAATGTTAGCCTTAGCTGCTGGGCTTTTTGCTGATGCACAATTTAGCCCTATTAATTGGGTTAAGTTGATTGCTGCGAGAGAATATGGTGAGGAATTCACAACCATTATCAATATCGGAGTTCAGCAAATTCCTGCAATGTGGTTAACCATTATTTTGCCATTAGTCTGCTGTTTATTTGTCATGAACCACAGGATAAGAAACTATCTGCACTGGTTACCCGCCGGTGTGTCCGCGATTGCATTGCTTATGTATGTTTTATCACCTCAAGGATCAAACTTAACTCCATGGTTGTTTTTCGGTAGTGTGTTAACGCTAAACGAAGTTACTTCACCATTTTTCTTGTTGGCAGCGGTACTATGGCTTGCAGCATCTATTTATGCGGTAGACTTCATCAGGAGTGATGACAACAAAGAGCGATTTTGTTTGTTCTTCTTATTGTCAATGAGTGGTAATTTTGGTCTCGTTCTTTCTCAAGATATGTCTGGATTCATTAGCTTCTTCACTGTGATGAGTTTGGCATCATATGGTTTAGTCATCCATTACGGCACGCCACAGGCTATTAAAGCTGGCAAGTCCTATATCCAATGGGCTATTTTTGGTGAACTACTATTATTTACTGCTTTTGCAGGTTTAGCATATAGTGCTCTTCAAACCGCGGAGGGAGCGGCATTAGTAAGCCACCCCTCTTGGGTAATTGTTTTGTTACTTGTTGGGTTTGGTATAAAAGCAGGTATGTTCGCTTTTCATGTGTGGTTACCTCAGGCTCATCCTGTTGCGCCCGTAGCGGCTAGTGCATTGCTAAGTGGTATTATGGTTAAGGCGGGCCTGCTTGGCTGGATTAAATTCATCCCCTTTGGAACTTCGGCATTCGTTGAATTAGGCTCATTAATGATAATGATTGGTCTTTTTTCGGCATTTTATGGCGTCTTTATTGGATTTACTCAACACGATTTAAAGACCTTGCTAGCTTATTCTACTATTAGTCAAATGGGGATAGTCATAGCCGCTGTGGGAGGTGGCTTAACATATCCTGAGATTTGGCCTGTACTGTTACCTGTAATTGTTTTATATGCGATGCATCATGGTATGGCCAAAGCTGCACTCTTTATGGCAGCAGGGGCAGCTGATAAGTTGCCATGGCAACGACATAAGTGGTTATGTTGGATTGCTATTTGTGTGCCAGCGGCTGCACTTGCTGGTTTGCCTTTCACTACTGGTGCGCTGAGTAAATTCGCTCTAAAGGATGCGCTGCAGCATGATATATTTATAAATAGCCTATTGCCGTTTACAACACTTGGAACAAGTCTGCTAATGCTGAGGTTTTTATACTTAGTAGACCTTAAACGCGTGAACTCTGTATCTAAGACCGTCCTTAAGAGCACCCAAGCCGCTTCGTATATAGGATTAATAATCGTGTCTTTTGTGTTGATCTTTACACTTTTTTCTTCAAAACAGAGCTTCGAAGGGCCGCTAGCAATCGAGAAGATTTGGGATAGTACTTGGCCTATATTAATCGCTGGACTCTTATTTTTCTTTTTGCGAAAAGCCTCCGTTTACCTTGAAGCTGTTCCGGCAGGGGATATTGGACTTGCCTACAGTGAAGTTGCACGTTATGTAACGAAAGGAACCAATGTCCTTTGCAAAGAAGCACACTTTGTCGCTCAAGAATTGCTATCTGTAGTCCAGCTTTCGTTAGTGCGACAGTGCAACAGGGGAAAGTTGACTCTAGCCAAAATAAATAGAGCGCTTGTTACCGTGCTCAGCCCGGGTTTTGTAATAATTATCTTATTGTTGGCTTTTGTGGCCGTTGGGCTCTATGACTCTGGAATTTATCAACGCTGAGTATTTTTGTAACCAAAACCTATAGGGTATTATATTGGCAATTTTATTATCCTGCACTTGAGGTGGTTATGTGCGAGCTTTTGGGGATGTCGGCGAACGTACCGACAGATATTTGTTTTAGCTTTTCTGGGTTATTGGAGCGCGGTGGCAATACGGGCCCTCATAAAGATGGCTGGGGTATCACCTTTTACGAAGGGAAAGGATGTAGAACCTTTAAAGATCCAGAGCCGAGCTGTCAGTCAGAAATTGCTAAACTGGTCAAAGCGTATCCGATTAAAAGTGTGTCCGTAATAAGCCATATTCGACAGGGAAATAGGGGGCGGACTTGTCTTGAAAATACTCATCCATTTACGCGAGAATTATGGGGTAGGGAGATCACTTACGCTCACAATGGTCAGCTTTCAGACTATAAAGACCTAAAAACTGACTTTTACCGACCCGTTGGAAACACTGACAGTGAGCTAGCCTTTTGTTGGATTTTGGACAAAGTACGAGAGAAATACCCAAGTCGTCCGTCAAACATGGTCTCAGTTTTTAGGTACATCGCAAAGTTAGCACATACTTTGAGAGATAAAGGAGTGTTCAACATGTTGATCACTGATGGCATTTATGTGTTGGCGTATTGTACTAATAACCTGCATTGGATAACCCGTAGAGCCCCATTTGGTAAGGCCACATTAATCGATGCTGATATGGTGGTGGATTTTCAAAAGGAAACCACACCAGATGATGTCGTTACAGTGATCGCAACTCGGCCGCTTACTAACGATGAGCAATGGCAAAAGCTTGAGCCTGGTGAATTTGCTTTATTTAAGTTGGGCGAAAAAGTCTAAGGCCACAATACTTAGATAGGGCATTTTTTAAATTACTTCTAGTTGCTCTCTATTGAGGGGAGCGCGAATAGTGGAATTGCTATAACAGTACTCTGCAACCACAATGTACATAATGTAAAACGCTGAAAGTTGATATACCTAGATTAGGTATCACTGAGTAAATCAGCGTTTCTTGTTCTCGCTATACATAGCCTATATTTGGATATTCAATTCCACACTTAACTACTGTCAAAGTTTCCAGTTCAAATAGACAAGATCATTTAAACGCCAAGTCAGAATACTACTCTTTGCGGTTTTGGTCATTTGATGCAAGCAACTCCAGCATATTGAACTGCCGCAATACAACCGTGATATTGTGATATGAGACAATGAAGTGCGCAGTGGATTGTGTCAGAGTTATTGCTGCTAAGTTTGACATTCAACCCAGTTAAAAAAACGCACGTATAAGAAACTTTAGATGGTTATAATTTGGTCATTTTAAAAAGTTAGACTAAATTTATAAGAAAGGTTGACACCGGTGTCAGCTTTATGCGTAAATATAGTGACACCGGTGTCAGGTTGAGGTGAGAGACAACCTGATAGCGTACCTTTGAACGGGTAAATCAAAGCAGCTCTGTACAAGGATTGCCACGAATGCTGGTAATCGTGCAGAGCCTTTTTCCTCTAACACTAGAGAGTCAGTAATATGTTGCATCCACGAATTCAGGAAGTCACCGAACGCGTCATTGAGCGAAGCAAAGCAACACGTCAAGCCTATTTAGCTCGAATCCAACAAGCAAAAAAACAAACGCGCGTACGAGCGGGACTGGGCTGTGGAAACCTAGCACACGTAATGGCTGCTTGCTCAAGCAGTGACAAAGCACGTCTGAAGGAAGACGAACAACCAAATTTAGCAATTATCAATTCGTACAATGACATGTTGTCGGCGCACGAACCATATAAAGAATATCCAGATTTAATTAAAGCAGTGGCAAATAAGTTTGACGCGACTGCACAAGTCGCAGGCGGTGTACCTGCAATGTGTGACGGGGTGACCCAAGGCCGCGATGGCATGGAACTATCTTTGTTTTCTCGAGATGTCATTGCCATGTCAACAGCGGTGGCGTTGTCACATGATGTCTTCGATGGGGTTTTCTGTCTTGGTGTCTGTGACAAAATCGTCCCAGGACTATTAATCGGTGCTTTGTCTTTTGGTCATTTGCCCATTTTCTTTTTACCCGCAGGTCCAATGCAATCAGGGATCCCGAACAAAGAAAAGGCGCGCATTCGTCAAAAGTTTGCACAGGGCTTAGTCAGCCGCGAAGAGTTACTGGAAGCTGAGAGTGCTTCATACCACAGTGCAGGTACTTGTACTTTCTACGGTACGGCGAACTCGAACCAGATGCTAATGGAGATCATGGGTCTTCATTTACCAGGTAGCTCGTTTATCAATCCATACACAGAATTAAGAGATGGCTTAACGGCGAGTGCGGTTGAGACCATGCTAACTCAGCTACTTGACGGTAAAAGCGGCAATGCACTTGCGGATATCGTGAGTGAAAAAACCGTTATTAATGGCTTAGTTGGTCTGTTGTCTACTGGTGGTTCTACCAATCATGCTATTCACTTAGTCGCAATGGCAAAAGCGGCGGGTGTTCAAATCACTTGGAAAGACATGGCGGATTTGTCTGAAGTGGTACCGCTGTTAACGCGTATCTATCCAAATGGCCATGCCGATGTAAACCACTTTCAAGCGGCTGGTGGCATGGGGTTCTTAATGCGTGAATTAAGAGATGGCGGCTTCTTACACAATGACGTAAAAACGATTGTGGGTGCGGGGCTTGATGCTTACACGATGGAACCACTACTGGATATCAACAGCAATGTGATCATCAGCGATAATCAAGGCCCTGCCAAAGTGAAATGGGTACCGGTACCTGAGAACTCACTGGATGAAGAAGTGCTTCGCCCAGTCGCAAATCCATTTAACAAGCAAGGCGGCTTGCAATTACTTAATGGTAATTTGGGTAAAGCGGTGATTAAAGTGTCTGCGGTACAAGAGCAGCATCAAACTGTGACTGCACCGGCGAAGGTATTCAGTTCTCAAGGTGAATTACAAGAAGCCTTTGCTGCTGGCAAGCTTAACCAAGACTTTATTGCCGTGATTAAAGAACAAGGCCCTAAAGCGAAAGGTATGCCTGAGTTACATAAACTGACACCTGTTATGGCTACATTACAAGACCAAGGCTTTAAAGTGGCGATTGTCACAGATGGTCGTATGTCAGGTGCTTCGGGTAAAGTACCTGCGGCGATCCACCTTGCGCCGGAAGCGGTTGAAGGTGGTGCAATTGCAAAAGTGCACGAAGGTGACTTGATCACCCTAAATGCACCTAAAGGCGAATTAGTGTTACACGTATCTGATGAAGAAATGGCACAGCGCGAATTACAGCTTTCACCGCAATCTCAAACATTTGGAACAGGTCGAGAGCTATTCTCAGGATTTAGACACGTAGTGAGCAGTGCAGATCAAGGCGCATGCTCATTTGGCATTGAAGAATAATAACAGTGGGAATGAGGGTGAGCATGAGTATTAAAGAGATATTGTCAGCAGCACCAGTGGTTCCGGTTATCGTTATTGATAACCTAGAAGACGCGGTGCCGCTTGCTACGGCATTGTTTAATGGTGGCTTAAAAGCACTTGAAGTTACACTTCGTACACCGGTGGCAGCGCAAGCGGTAAAAGACATTAAAGCGGCTTTACCAGACGCCTATGTTGGTACTGGTACGGTAGTGGATAAGGCAACCTTTAATGCCTCAGTAGAAGCTGGCGCTGACTTTATGGTAAGTCCAGGTGTCAATGATGAATTATTGGAACTGGCTAAGTCGTCAAGTATTCCATTTCTTCCGGGTGCTGCAACGCCAAGCGAAGTGATGAAGCTTGCAAGTCATGGCTTTGAATTCTTAAAGTTTTTCCCAGCAGAAGCTGCAGGTGGTGCACCAATGCTTAAATCCATTGGCGGACCAATTCCACAAGTAAAATTCTGTCCAACGGGTGGTATTTCGTTGGCAACTGCACCTAAGTATCTTGCACTCGACAATGTGGTATGTGTGGGCGGTACTTGGATGCTTGATAAAGCACTTATCGCAAACAAAGACTGGCAAGCCATTGAAGCGCTTGCGAAACAAGCAAGTGAAGTAAAATAGATTAGGGGACAGTTATCATGATTAATATTGCAATTAATGGCTATGGACGTATCGGTCGTAACGTACTTCGTGCACTGTACGAGTCGGGCCAGAATAAAGACATCAAAGTCGTTGCCATCAACGATCTCGCACCTGCAAACGTAAACGCGCATTTGACTCAATTTGACTCTGTACATGGTCGCTTTCAAGAGCAGGTTGTTCTGAGCGACAACACACTCGTTATTGGCGGTGACGAAATCACGCTAACGCAAGAGCGTGACCCTGCAAATCTTCCTTGGAAAGCGCTAAACGTTGATATCGTACTTGAATGTACTGGGCTGTTCACCTCTCGCGAAGCTGCGGCTAAACACATTGAAGCCGGTGCGAAAAAAGTGATTGTATCTGCGCCGGGCACAGATATGGATGCAACGGTTGTTCATGGCGTTAACAGCGAAGTACTAAATGCTGAATCAACTATTATCTCTAACGCATCTTGTACCACAAACTGTCTTGCGCCTATTGCAAAAGTTTTGAATGACACTATTGGTATTGAGCAAGGTAGCATGACAACTATTCATGCGTACACGAACGACCAGAACTTGTCCGATGTATACCACAAAGATTTGTACCGTGCTCGAAGCGCAACACAATCGATGATCCCAACAAAAACAGGCGCAGCAAAAGCGGTTGGCTTAGTGCTTCCTGAACTTGCGGGTAAATTAGATGGTATGGCGGTTCGTGTGCCAACCATCAACGTATCACTGGTTGATTTAACGTTTGTTGCCAAGCGTGAGACTTCAAAAGAAGAAGTGAATGCAGCAATCAAAGCAGCTGCTGAGGGCGCGATGAGTGAAATCCTTGAATACAATGAATTACCCTTGGTTTCTATCGACTTCAACCATAACCCGGCTTCCTCAGTGTTTGACTCTACACAAACCAAAGTAGATGGAAAGCTGGTAAAAGTGATGGCTTGGTATGATAACGAGTGGGGCTTCTCTTGCCGCATGCTAGACCAAGTTAAAGCACTAGGTGCATTTTTATAATCAGGATTAATTTCTGACCAAAAGCTCTGCAGATCGCGGAGCTTTTTTGTTTTTGACGGAAAAATTGCCATTCTTCCTTATCAATTAGTATAAGTTCCTTGAGGATCGGCACCGTATATGGAAAAATTCACCACACAAACACCAATAACTCCAAACGAGGATTCAATTATGCGCATCATCTTGCTAGGCGCGCCGGGTGCAGGTAAAGGTACTCAAGCTCAATTTCTAATGGACAAATATGGGATCCCTCAGATCTCTACAGGCGACATGCTACGTGCTGCTATCAAAGAAGGGACTCCGCTGGGTCTTGAAGCGAAAAAAGTCATGGATGCAGGTCAGCTAGTATCTGATGAAATCATTATCGGCTTGGTAAAAGAGCGCATCGCAAAAGAAGATTGTGCAAATGGCTTCTTGCTTGATGGCTTCCCTCGCACAATTCCACAAGCAGATGCAATGAAAGAAAATGGCATCAAAGTTGACCATGTTATCGAATTTGACGTGGCAGATGAGATCATCGTTGAGCGTATGAGCGGTCGTCGCGTACACCCAGGTTCTGGTCGTGTTTACCACATCGTTTACAATCCGCCTAAAGTTGAAGGTAAAGATGACGTAACGGGTGAAGACCTAATCATTCGTGATGACGACACTGAAGAGACAGTACGTAAACGTCTAGCGATTTACCATGAGCAAACAAAACCTCTAGTAGATTACTATAGTGCGGAAGCAGACGCCGGTAACACGCAATATCACAAACTAGATGGTACACAAGCTGTTGATGCGGTAAGCAAGCAGTTAGGTGAACTATTGGGCTAATTCCCCATTAGCTGTACGTACTAAAAAAGGAGCATATCGTTGCTCCTTTTTTAGTATTGTGCAAAAGCCAAGGCATTACGTGCCATTGCTTTTTGATTTGTATAGAAGCTAAAAGTTGAAGTTCTGGCTTGCCATTCGACTTTTTACTTACCAAAATAACGCTTTAAACTGGTCCCATAACCCCAGTGATTCATTGGAAAAAACATCTATACCGAGCCAAGATTTAAGTAAATAGAGCAGCACAAAAAGAGTACCAAGTAGAATTAGCCCACAAATTAGCAAAGCAATTATAAACATTATTGCGGCGCTGACTCTTTCAGTTGAGCTCAACGTACGCCTATTTAATCCTCCGAGAAAAACAAAGTAAAAACTCCAAGGTAAAAACGGTAGTGCTAGTGTCGGCCTAAAGTCGATCTTATGATTATTCCATCCTCGAGTGTTTATCGCTTTTTGTAATGCTTTGCGTTGTTTATAGCTAAAGCTAGCGGCTACTTCAGGCTCCATTTTACGAAGTAATTGTTTTACATGTGTATAATTCGGTTCTGATTTTTTTACCGTCATCGAGTCTCCTTAGCCATTAAATACCTTGTTAGAGGACAAAGCTCATCATACTCATCGTTTGCATAGACAGAGTAGAGTGCTATACCGCTTCTTTTAATGCTAGCCCAATTTTAGGATGTAAATCAGACGTTTTTTCTTGCCTCAAAACAGGAATCTTAATTGAGGAAAGAGGTATTAAACGGTGCCGTAATTTACTTCCCCAAGTATTTATCCAAGTATTTCAGGTTAAAATATCGTATTTGTAATACGGCGATAAGCTAAGTTTAGTCCGATATATACAGTCTTCAATAGGATTACTTTTCCAACCAACGACTCTATGACTTAGTTACACAGAGAGTTCACAAAAAATAGATAAGACAAATGTGCTTTCAAATGGCCTGAGGCTTTGCTTTAAATCATAAATACGACTTCCATGGATTTTTAGAAGATAGAGTCAACGACTAAAAGAGTTACGCTTTTGTTGGCCGAAAAGTACGCAGAGTTACCATGGGTATCAGCGTCACAAGATAGCTCTTGATTGCTCGTGAAAGTTCGGAGCAAATGAAAGTACAGGTGGTGTGCAACGATAATATTTAAATAAAGGTGTTGATTTAAGAGAAGTTAGCGAAAAGATACTAAGTTCACAATGCTACGCAAAAGCGATCTGTCGAGAAGTATTAGGCTGTTAGCAATTGGCAGTTGCATTAGAAGAAATGATGTATGTTGCTTAATTTGGTTAAGTTAAGGTATCGCATTCATGGATGAATGCGAGATATCTACCTTCAATAACTTCACTCGCTATACTTTCCCTCATTATTTTTCCATTACTTTTAAGCAGTTAATACCAAATCAGAGCTTCACTTGAACATCTGGGTAAATAATAAACTTTAGTGTAGTTTGTGTCGGGTTAAACCTTTTAGATGGGCGGGAATTGGTAAAAGTTCTAGTTTCGGTTTGCAGGAGGGGTTTAGTTTAAAAGGTGGGATAGGGTTTTACATTTTGCCTTGTTTTGTTTTCATTTTAATTTCCTTTTTCTTACCTTTGACCCTTTAAATTGATCTTTCATTCGTCATCATATTGTTTACAACTGAGATGTTCCCGTATTAGT
>NZ_JAKEVK010000088.1:0-17170 GCF_022398435.1 Pseudoalteromonas sp. Isolate6
AATCTATGTAATTGCATTTTTAATAAGACATTAGACCAGTTAAACTTAACTCAAACTTTGTTATTTCGCCAGCCATATTTACAATAAATTCGCTAACTTGCTACTGCATTGTGATAAAATGACCCAAACATCTTAATTGGAGTCCAGAATGCAGACTTATCAAGCTCCTGAAAACGCACTTGCGAATAAAACGATATTAGTAACAGGTGCTGGCGACGGCATCGGCCGTGTTGCGGCGATTAATTACGCCAAATATGGTGCAACGGTTATTTTATTGGGCAAAACCACCAGTAAACTAGAAGCCGTTTATGATGAAATTGTTAACGCCGGTTACCCACAGCCTGCAATTGTACCTTTAGATTTACGTGGTGCAACCAAACAACACTTCCGAGACTTGGCTGCCACTATCGAGCAGCAATTTGGTAAGCTTGACGGCTTGCTAAATAATGCGTCTATTTTAGGCTCTTTAGGTCCAATGGAACACTTTTGCGTTTCAACCTTCGAAAACATAATGAAGGTAAACGTAACAGCCCAAGCGGTGATCACTAAATCATTATTCCCAGTAATGAGAAAAGCACCTAACGCTTCTATCGTATTTACTTCATCGGGTGTAGGACGTAAAGGTCGTGAGTTTTGGGGAGCGTATGCAATTTCTAAATTCGCAACCGAAGGTATGATGCAAACTTGGGCCGAAGAAGTGGGTAAAACCAATATTCGCATCAACTGCATTAATCCAGGTGCGACAAGAACAAGTATGCGTGCATCAGCATTCCCAGGTGAAGATAAAGATAAACTAAAAACACCTGAAGAATTAATGCCAACATACCTGTACTTGATGTCTGATGACTCAATCGGGGTTAATGGCCAATCTTTAGATGCCCAAACCTACTAACTAGTATTTTAAAGGCTGCAAATCCACAATTGCAGCCTTCTATATTACCTAAGTTTATCTCTCGGCAAGGTTTCAAACGCCAGCACTTGCTCTAATTTTTCATCCCACTTCGCTTTACTCGCGATAAATAGATGTGCAGTTGGCGTAAGACTCGGCGCATCATCTAAGCTACCAGCTGGTACCACTAAACCAACAGGCTGCTGGTTTGGTAATGCAGAGCCACAACGAGCACAAAAGGCTTTAACGTGCTTAGTATTCGGTAAAGTAAAGCGGGTTATTAACTTTTCGCCCGCAAGCCAAGTTAGCACTGCATTTTGAAAAAATAGATTCGCAGCATGTGCGGAACCAGTGTCTTTTTGACAATACTCACAATGACATAGGTAAAAGCCCTGCGCGTTGCCCTCTACAAGATATTTAACCTGACCACACAGACAACTACCAGCAAACGTCTCTTTCATTTGAATTTCCTTATCAAATACAAAAACACCAGCTAGGCTGGTGTGGTGTTTTAGAAAAGCTTAAATTACTTTCTTCTCGGGGTTTTGACCCTTTGATTATGCTTTTTCACTGCTTTGCGGATCTTATTAATTTTCGCGCGCTTGTCTTTACGCTTTTCTGGCATGACCGACAACTTAGTTTGCTGCTCGGCTCTCATACTCACCGATTTGCGTAAGTAGTTAACATCTTCTAATTTTAATTCTTCCCATCCACCTTGTGGCAAACGCTTGTTAAGCTCTAATTTACCATAACGGATACGGATCAAGCGCGACACTTCAACACCTTGTGACTGCCAAAGACGCCTGACTTCACGATTACGCCCTTCCGTCAGTGTTACGTTGAACCACTTATTCAGACCTTCACCACCAAGTGGCTTAATCTTAAGGAATTTTGCAGGACCGTCTTCTAGCTCAACGCCTTTGGTTAATGTACGCAAAGTTTGATTTGTTACTTCACCAAATACCCGAGCAGAATATTCACGTTCGACTTCGTATTTTGGATGCATCAAGCGATTAGCTAGCTCACCATCATTGGTAAAAAGCAATAGGCCTGATGTATTGATATCTAATCGCCCAATTGCTATCCAACGGTCACCATCTAACTTAGGTAACCTATCGAATACAGTGCGACGACCTTGAGGGTCGCGACGAGTACATAGCTCACCTTCAGGCTTATGGTACATAAGTACGCGACAGATGCGCTCTTCTTGCTGTTCTATTTTAACAATATGTCCATCTACACGGATCACCGAAGTCTCTTCCACTCGGTCTCCTAGCTTGGCAACTTTTCCATCTACACTTACGCGGTTAGACTCAATATACTTTTCCATTTCGCGTCTTGAGCCAACGCCAGCTCTTGCCAATACTTTTTGTAGTTTTTCACTCATTCAGATGGTTCTCTCACAGAAGGATCGTTTAATAACTGTTCTATTTTCTCATTATGTTGATCAGGTAACCGAGGTAATTCCCCAAGACCAGATAATGAGAAGTAATCTAAAAATTGTTTTGTCGTTGCATACAATGCTGGTTTGCCCGGTACTTCTTTATAACCCACCACTTTTATCCACTCGCGGTCTATCAAGCTTTTGATAATATTAGAACTCACGGTGACCCCGCGCACTTGCTCTATTTCGCCTCGAGTGATTGGTTGTCGGTAAGCAATCAATGCCAAAGTCTCAAGTGTAGCACGTGAGTATTTTGGTGCTTTTTCCTGCCACAGTTTACTTAGCCAAGGGCTCAAGCTCGGGCAAGCTTGAAAACGGTATCCTGTACCAACTTCAACCAGCCTTACACCGCGAGTTTGATAGTGATTTACCAGTGTTTCCAGTGCCTGATCAATACGCGGTGATGACACGCTGATATCTTCCAGCACGGTTTCTTTTAAGCGCTTTTTAGATAACGGCTTATCAGAAACGAAAATTGCTGCTTCAACCAATTCAACCAGTTGTTCATCGCTAACGCGTCTTTTCATATTTTATGCTTGAAGATAAAAATGCGGAGTATAGCAGAGGCTGCAGCCATCCCCTAGCCTTTTAAATGCAGGTAAATCGACGCTGCCGTTGCTGACTGAATATAGTCAACCAATTGCTCCTTAATGAGTTCGAGCATGGCAATAAAAGTAACCACCACACCACTGCGCCCTTCGTCCAAGGTAAAAAATCGCGCAAATTCTACCGGCTTATTCTGTTCTCGTAGCAATTGCAATATAAAGCTCATACGCTCTCGGGTTGAAAGTGCTTCTGCGGATATATGATGGTGCTCAAAGGTCTTGGCTCGGGCCATCACTTCCGACAGCGCCAAAAGTAATTCCCTCAGTTCAATGTCTGGGAATTCTGGCTCAGAGTCGGCACTACTGTCTACCAGCGCATGAGCGACAAAGATATCACGCTCAACACGAGGGATCTCATCTAAGTTTTCAGCGGCTTGCTTAAATTGCTCGTATTCCTGCAAGCGTCTCACCAGCTCAGCTCTGGGATCTTCCTCTTCCTCTAACTCTTCGTGTTTTGGTAGTAGCATTCTTGATTTTATTTGTGCCAGCAAAGCTGCCATCACCAAGTATTCACCCGCAAGTTCGAGCTGCATGTCCTTCATCATTTCAACGTACTGAACATACTGCTGAGTAATACTAAAAATCGGTAATTCTAGAATATCTAATTTATGTCTTTTAATAAGATAAAGCAGTAAGTCCAACGGGCCTTCAAAGGTCTCTAAGATAACTTCTAGGGCTTCGGGGGGAATATAAAGATCTTCCGGCTTTTCAATTACCGCTTCACCGTGTAAAAAAGCTAGCGGTAATTTCTGTTGGAGTGCTTCTGTCATCTCAACATGCGTTATTCAAAAGGCGACGTATCACCACAGCCACGACGCAAAATTTCAATGGTATCTTCAGACATATCAATAACGGTGGTTGCTTGCTCGATTAAATAGCCACCATGAATGATCAAGTCTACGTGCTTCTCAAGACGCATGCGGATATCATCGGGGTCAGACTCAGTAAACTGCTCTCCTGGCAAAATCAAAGAGCATGACATCAAAGGTTCACCTAGTGCTTCCAACAATGCGCAGGTAATTGGGTTATCAGTAACACGGATCCCGATGGTTTTTTTCTTCTCATTGAGCAAACGGCGAGGAACTTCTTTCGTCCCTTTAAAGATAAACGTGTACGGGCCGGGCGTATTATTTTTAATCATCCTAAACATTTGATTATCGACACGAGCATAGGTCGAAAGCTCCGACAGATCGCGGCATAAAAGAGTGAAGTTATGGTGTTTTTCGATGCCGCGGATCCGCTCTATCCGCTCCTTAGCTTGCTTATTACCGAGGTTGCAACCAATGGCATAGCCGGAGTCGGTTGGAAACACCACCACCCCACCTTGCTCAATAATATCAGCCGCTTGGCGAATTAAACGCGTTTGCGGGTTATCTGGGTGAATATGAAAAAATTGACTCATAAGCTTATTCCTCTTTGCCTCCCCAATGACGCCAAACTCCTTGACAATCTTTAGGTAAATACAAGTTACGACCAAGGTCGACCCAAGGCATTGGGAAGTGGAAATCTGACCCTTGGCTTGCTAACAATTCAAACTCTTGACTTAGTCGCCCCAAAAATTGGCGCTCAGTAGGCGCTTGCTGCGGCTGTGCAACTTCCATTGCAGCTCCCCCAACCGCTTTAAATTCAGCAATTAACTTTCTTAGCCACTTATTCGACATCTTATACCGAGCAGGATGCGCCAACACACTTACTCCACCCGCGGCATGAATAGCAGCAACCGCTGTGTGTATATCGCACCATTGACTTGGCACATACCCAGTCTTGCCACGTGCTAAAAATTTATTGAAAACGCTTTGTACATTTTTAGCCACACCTCGCTCAACCAGCACTTGAGCAAAATGCGCTCTGGTGATCTGCGCAGTTTGGGCAAGTGCAAGGGCATCTTCGTAGACATGCTCATAGCCCTTTTTGGCTAATCGCTCGCCGATCTCTTTTGCTCTGGCTTCTCGCTTTTGCTGCTGTTCGTGCAGCAACCTTGTTAATGCTTCATGCTCGGGATCAAAATTTAATCCAACGATATGGATCTCAAAGCTTTCCCACTTTGTGGAAATTTCAACGCCATTAATAAGTTCTAACGTGAGATTATTTTGGCTAATGTAGTCACGGGCAGGCTGGATCGCATCTATCGTGTCATGATCGGTAATTGCAAGAATATCAACGCCTTTTTCCGTTGCTCGCTCAAGCAATTCATCAACAGCTAAGCGGCCATCGGAAAAAGTAGTATGGCTGTGGAGGTCATATTTAATCAAAATGTATTAACTATCTCTATGAATTATCAACGTTTTGATTATATCACAAGTTAACTGATACGACCTTAGGTTATTTTCTGATATTTGCCCTTGACACTTGTAGCAAGAATAGGGTTTACTGTAGCTAATTTAGATTAAACAACGAAATATTCACAAATGAACAAACAAATTCAAAAAAACATTTGGTGGTGGCACTCGAACTAAGCGGGTGTGTTTCGTTATATCTACGATTTATCAACCCGCGCAATGTCGCGGGTTTTTTTATACTTTTTAGAGGCTTTTATGAACAACAATATCACAGTAAACACAATTTGGTGGTGGTGGATGCCCTAGCGGGACGGTATTGTTGTGTCTGAACAATAACCCCCGCAGAGCTCAGCTTTCGGGGGTTTTTTATTTTCTAAACAGAATATCTAGAAATTAAGAGGAATGAGGTTTGATTTTTAGTCATATAACGACCACACCAGGTGAGGTCACCAGTATAAGACAAAGGCGCGATTATATTGCCAGTCCACTGTCTTTATACGCAGGTTTAAACAAAACAAACTCGTTACTGCTCGAATCAGCAGAAATAGAGTCTAAAGACAATGTGAAAAGCATCGTGCTTGTGGATAGTGCAATTCGATTCGAATGTAACGGCGCCCAAGTCATTGCTAAAGCCTTGTCTAACAATGGTGCTCAGTTGCTACCGTACCTTGCGCAAAAGGTCACAAATTGTGACGTGATCCTCAATGATAATACCTTGACGCTCACGTACAACGCATTGGAAAGTAACATTGATGAGCATACAAAACTAAAAGCGGATAACGCCTTTAGTGCGCTCAGAACCTGTATCAATGAAATTAAACGTAACTCAGATACGCCGTTTTCCGTCTTTTTAGGTGGTGTATTCGCCTATGATATGGTGGCAAACTTTGAGCAACTTCCTGAAGTACCAGATGGAGACAACGACTGTCCTGACTATGTTTTCTATCTGGCTGAAACCTTAGTTGTGATCGATCATCAAGCACGAGCTACTGAGCTCATTGGTAATGTTTTCAATGGCCCTGAGGTTCACGCCAATTGTTTTGAAGTAGGCAAACAACTAGAAGAGCTAAACAGTCAATGTGACCAAATCACTGAATTTCAGTTTGAGCCACAAAGTGGCGGCGCAGACGTCAAAGTCAATGTGAGTGACGACGAATATTGTCAACACGTTGAAAAGTTGAAAACCAACATTATCAACGGTGACATATTTCAAGTCGTTCCCTCTCGCACTTTTTCACTTCCTTGCCACAACTCACTCGCCGCCTATAAACAGCTTAAACTACAAAACCCCAGTCCTTACATGTTTTATATGAAGGATGAGCGCTTTGTGTTATTTGGCGCATCTCCAGAGTCGGCACTCAAATATTGTGAACAGAGTAACCAAGTTGAAGTCTATCCCATCGCGGGGACGAGACCACGAGGTAAGTTTGCTGATGGTAGTATCAATCCAGATTTAGATAGCCGCATTGAGCTTGAGCTGCGCAATGATCAAAAAGAGCGTGCAGAGCACCTTATGCTTGTTGACCTCGCGCGTAACGATGTCGCACGGATCAGTATTGCAGGTACTCGACACGCAAAAGAATTATTGAAAGTGGACCGCTACTCACAAGTCATGCATTTAGTATCGCGCGTCGTAGGCCAATTAAAGCCGGATTTAGATGCCCTCCACGCCTATCAGGCTTGTATGAATATGGGCACTCTCGTCGGCGCACCAAAAGTTAAAGCCGCAGAACTTGTTCGCCATACAGAAAAGCAGCGTCGTGGTAGTTACGGCGGCGCGGTAGGTTATTTGATGGGCAATGGTGCGATGGACAGCTGCATCGTAATTCGCTCCGCGTTTGTAAAAGATAACGTTGCTTACGTGCAAGCGGGTGCAGGTGTCGTGTTTGATTCAAATCCACAAAGTGAAGCAAATGAAACCAAAGCTAAAGCCATGGCAGTGATTAAAGCAGTACAGTCCACGTATGAAGGAGCAAACCATGACTAAGGTATACTTTTTAGATAATTTTGATTCTTTCAGTTATAACCTTGTGGATGAGCTTAGCCTGCTAGGACTCGACTTGGTCGTTTATCGTAACAACATCTCTGCCGAAACCATTTTCAACAAAATGTGTGCAGAAGTTGATCCTGTGATCTTAGTTTTATCACCTGGACCTGGCGCGCCATCGGAAGCAGGCTGTTTGCTCGCGTTAATTGAGCTATGTAAAGGTAAATTCCCCATGCTTGGAATTTGCCTCGGTCAACAAGCCCTAACTCAGAGTTATGGTGGTGAAGTTGGTAAAGCAGGTGAGACGGTACATGGTAAATCTTCTATTATTGAAGCGGATGAGCATCCGGTATTTGCCGGACTTGGAACACAATTCCCCGTGGCGCGTTATCACTCTCTAATGGCAACAAGCGTACCACCAGCACTGCAAGTGATCGCGAGATATCAGGCCATTCCGATGGCTATCTATCACAGTGAACACAAAGTGATTGGCTATCAATTTCACCCAGAATCAATATTGACCCCCAATGGCGCTCAGCTATTACAACAAAGTATCGCGTACCTTAGCGCTTAGGAGATCACGATGGAAAAGTTACAACCTCTATTACAGCAACAAGATTTATCGTTTGACGCCGCCAAATCCTTGTTTAGCGATATTATGGCTGGACAACTGAGTGACATCGAACTTACCGCAGCGCTGCTTGCGCTAAAGTTTAAAGGTGAAACAGCGGCGGAAATAGCCGGAGCAGCTCAGGCTATGCGTGATCATGCCACCGCATTTGACAAGCAAGATCTACTCGCAGCAGACAGCTGTGGTACGGGTGGCGATGGCACAAATACCATCAACGTGAGTACCACCGCCGCCATTGTTGCCGCAGCATGTGGCATTAATATGGTCAAACACGGTAATCGCAGCGTAAGCAGTAAATCAGGTTCCGCGGATTTACTAAAAGCACTTGGGATCAACATTGATATGACTCCCGCACTTGCAGAAAAGTGCTTAGCAGAGACCGGCTTTACCTTTTTGTTTGCACCGCATTACCACGCAGGTGTAAAACATGCTATGCCAGTTCGCACACAACTAAAAACGCGCACGATATTTAATATTCTGGGGCCATTGGCAAACCCAGCCAAGCCAGAAGTACAATTACTCGGCGTTTACGACCCTGCCCTTGTTTTACCCATGGCAGAAACGCTAAACCACTTAGGTACGAAACGAGCGATGGTAGTTCACGGTAGTGGCACAGATGAAATTGCTCTACACGGCGAAACGCTAGTCGCAGAAGTAAAGCATGGTGAAGTGACGCAATACACCGTTACCCCAAACGATTTTGGACTAGAAAACTATTCACTTGAATCTATTGCTGGTGATACGCCAGAATATAACGCGAAAGCGAGCCTTGCGATTTTAAATGGTGAAGGCGAAGCTGCACACAATGCAGCTATCATTGCAAACGTTGCAGCTTTGCTGGTATTAACCGATAAGGCGTCAAATTTTAAAACCGCAAGCCAACAAGTACGCGAAGTGCTTGCAAGCAAGAAAGCCATGACAACCTTGGCTAACATTGTAGAGGTGAGTAATGGCTAATGTATTAGAAAAAATTGTTGCCGATAAAGTCGAAGAATTAAAAGCGCGTAAGGCGCAGCGTCCGTTAAGTGACTTTATCGACGAAGTAACCCCCACCACGCTTAACTTCACCGCTGCGTTGGCGCAAGCTGGGACACAATTTATTTTAGAGTGCAAAAAGGCGTCACCTTCAAAAGGCCTTATTCGCTCACATTTTGATTTGACTGAAATTACCAGTGTTTATCGTAAGTACGCGACATGTATTAGCGTGCTAACCGACGAAAAATACTTTCAAGGCAGTTATGAATACCTTGCCACGGTGAGAAAGCTGGTTGATCAGCCTCTGATCTGTAAAGACTTCTTTATTGATGAATACCAAGTTTACCTCGCCCGCTTACACGGTGGCGATGCCATTCTTTTGATGTTGTCTGTATTAAACGACGAAGAATATGTGGCACTAGCGAACGTGGCCAAATCACTTAATATGTCGATTTTAACGGAAGTAAGCACCGAAACAGAAGTGACACGAGCGCTTGCGTTAGATGCTGAGCTTATCGGTATTAACAATCGCGATCTCAGAGATTTATCAACGGATTTAGCAACTACAGAGAAACTAAGAAAGTTAATCCCCGAAGACAAAGTAGTGATTTCAGAGTCTGGTATTTACACACACCGTGATGTGAAACGCTTGTCACCAATTTGTGATGGCTTTTTGGTTGGTAGCTCATTGATGGCAGAGCAAGATTTAGAACTTGCTTGCAGACGCTTGATTTTGGGCGAAAACAAAGTGTGTGGTCTTACTCGAAGCCAAGATGCGCAAGCCGCTTATGAAGCGGGCGCGGTGTACGGTGGCCTTATCTTTTATCCAAAGTCTCCTCGCTATGTCGACATTGATTGTGCGAAGGCCGTCGCTGATAGTGCGCCGCTCAAGTACGTTGGTGTATTCGTTAACGCACCGCTTGAGCAAGTTACAGAGTATGCGCAAATTTTAAAGCTTAGTGCAGTGCAATTACATGGCAACGAAGATGAGCTGTACATCGATACGCTACGTAAACAACTACCTGTTACCTGTCAAATTTGGAAAGCACAGGGTGTGGGCACAGCACTGCCAAGCCCCTTCGCTGGCGTAGACAAGCAATTGTACGATACCAAAACCGACACCGCATTTGGTGGCACGGGGCAAGTGTTTGATTGGCAGCTATTAAATCGTAGTTCAAGCAATTATATGTTGGCTGGCGGCCTAAACCCCGACAACATTCACGGTGCCGTCAATATAGGTGCCGATGGTTTTGACCTAAATTCAGGCGTTGAGCAATCGCCTGGTAAAAAATGCGCTCAAAAAATCGCTAACGCGTTTACACAAATTCGAAAATATTGAGGTGGACATGAGTAATTCAGCTTATTTTGGTGACTTCGGAGGCATGTTTGTGCCCGAGTTACTCGTACCTGCATTAAAGCAGTTAGAACAGGAATTTTATAAGTCACAAAAAGACCCAGAATTTCAACAGGAGTTTTATCAACTTTTGAATGAATTTGCAGGTCGCCCGACCCCGCTGACTAAGACACGCAACTTAGTTAAAAACCCTAAGGTCAAACTATACTTAAAGCGTGAAGATTTACTTCACGGTGGTGCACATAAGACCAACCAAGTGTTAGGTCAAGCGCTCTTAACTAAACGTATGGGTAAAAAAGAAGTCATTGCTGAAACCGGTGCTGGACAACATGGTGTTGCAACCGCCCTAGCCTGCTCCTTACTCGGCTTGAAGTGCCGGGTATACATGGGAGCTAAAGATGTTGAGCGTCAGCAACCAAACGTATTTAGAATGCGTTTGATGGGTGCCGAAGTTATCCCAGTTACTGCGGGCTCGGGCACATTAAAAGACGCGGTAAATGAAGCATTAAGAGACTGGTCTGCAAACTACAAAACGGCACATTATTTACTCGGCACGGCTGCAGGTCCTCACCCGTTCCCGACGATTGTCCGTGAGTTCCAAAAAATGATTGGTGAAGAGGCAAAACAACAAGTACTAAAAGCGGAAGGTCGTTTGCCTGATGCGGTTATCGCTTGTGTGGGCGGCGGCTCAAATGCTATTGGTATGTTCGCAGACTTTATTGACGAAAAAGACGTTAAGTTAATCGGGGTGGAACCGGCAGGCAAAGGCTTGGATACTGATGAGCACGGCGCGGCACTATGTAAAGGTACTAAGGGTATTTTACACGGCGCCTATACCTACATCATGCAGAACCAAGATGGCCAGATTGAAGAATCTTATTCTGTGTCAGCGGGCCTCGACTACCCAGCAGTTGGTCCTCAACACGCATTTTTGCATGAAACAGGCAGAGCACAATACGTCGATATTAGTGATACAGAAGCCTTAGCTGCTTTCCAAGCGCTAGCTAAACACGAAGGTATTATTCCAGCCTTAGAATCGAGCCATGCTCTGGCATACGCACTAAAATATGCGGAAGCGCAAACCGAAGAAACGGTGATTGTTGTTAACTTAAGTGGTCGCGGAGACAAAGACTTAGCTCACGTCCACCAGGTACTATCTGAGCGAGGTGAACTATGAGACGTTATGACGCGATGTTCGCGCACTTAAATGAAAAAAACCAAGGTGCATTTGTTCCTTTCGTGACGATTGGCGATCCCGATAAAACACTCAGTATTGAGATCATCAAAAGCCTGATTGACGGTGGCGCTGATGCATTGGAGCTAGGTATTCCATTTTCCGATCCCATCGCCGATGGCCCTGTTATCCAAGCGGCCAATATCCGTGCTCTAGAGCAAAATGTTAATACGCAAGACTGTCTTGAGATCATCGCTGAAATTCGTCGTTACAACAGTGATATTCCAATTGGTTTGTTGCTTTACTCAAACTTGATTTTTGCTCGTGGTATTGAGCGGTTTTATCAAGATGCCAAAACTGCGGGTGTGGATTCTATCTTAGTTGCTGATGTGCCACTGCACGAAGCCAAACCGTTTAGGCTCACTGCAATGGCAAATGACATCGCGCCTATTTTCATTGCCACACCGAATGCCTGCGATGATACGTTACGAGAATGCGCCACCCGTGGCCGTGGCTATACTTATTTACTTTCACGTGCAGGCGTGACTGGTACAGAAACGTCAGCACAAATGCCGGCAACAGAGATGATCACCAAACTTATCGAGTATCATGCTGCGCCGCCACTGCTAGGGTTTGGTATTTCTGAGCCGGAGCATGTAAAGCATGCAATTAAATCAGGTGCAGCAGGTGCAATTAGTGGCTCTGCGGTGGTGAAAATCATCGAAAAACACTTGGATGACCCTAGCACCATGTGCTTTGAGCTAAAAACCTTTGTTGAGCGAATGAAAGCTGCAACACAAAAGTAAACGCTAGCAAAAAAGGGAGTATAGTGTCGATATACTCCCTTTGGTTACATGAGATCCTTTAAAGCACCAGTTAAACCAACTACAACCCTCTCACTCTTTTAGCTTGAGCAGCCTTGGAATACGTCATTAGGACGCTCATTAAGTCTCGAGTTAGATACTCAGATAAGCCATTTTTCTTTGCGGTTTCAAGAGCCCGCTCCAATACAAGGTGCTCACGCTGAAGGTCCTCAACTGGCAGGTGAAAAATGGCCTTCAAGTCACCGACTTCTGACACTTTACTAAATCGCTCTGCAATCAGGCGAATTAATTGCTCATCGATTTGATTAATGCCACTGCGAAGCTCTGCAAGTGCACTGGAATAATCACCATCATAACTATGCTTCATAGGGAGCTTAGTTCCACTTTCATATGAAATTGCCATGTTAATTTCCTTCTGAAGTCATATCGCTTACTTTGCCAACTAACTCTGGCGCGATTTCAGCCATGCAATACTCAGCTACTGCAGCAATGGTCCATGCAGGCGTGCAAGCGCCTGTACTGCCTGGGATCAATGAACCATCAATGACATATAGTCCTTCAACCACATCACCGTTCGCGCTTTTAACTCTTCCATAATTATCACACGCTTTACCAATTACACAGCCCCCTAGCGGGTGTGGTGTCATACCATAGGCAACATCAAAATGTTCGTTTTCGGCTGAAGCGTTACTTGTTAATGTACGTTTAGTGTTAGTGCTGCAGCGCAGCGGTCCCTGGTACCCTTTGAACTGAGCAAGCTTGCGATCGAGTTGTGCTTTGTCACTACCCTCAATATTTACTTCTTTCCAAGCGGTAAGTGCATTAATAGCGGTATTGATCGAATCTCCCATTCCGCCTTCATATTTACCATTCATTTCTATAGTTTGAGGATAAGAGAGCTGATAAGAGCCGTCACTTTGCTTAACAAACTGACCAGGGGCAGTGTCTTGGCAAACTCCCATCATCAAAGTATTTTGAATAGAGACGCTTTCTTCATACCAAACGGGATACACAACCATCTTACTAAATGGAGACCCACTGTTATCATCTAGATATTGCTTTGGATCCTTACCAAAACGGAAATCACATTCAGCAGAGCCAGGACCACCATTAGCAGGGCGTACTGGCTCATTACAAAGCTGTGTCGCAAATAAGTCGCCATTTTGACCCCAGAATTTACCTACATAAGGGCTTAAACTAGGCAAGCCGGTAACGTTTAGATCGGTACAACTCGGTGAATTTGATGATTCGAGTAATAGCCTAGCGGTATGCATGGAACCCGCAGCCATAATTACATTGTCAGCCTCATATATTATTTGCTGACCGGCATTGACGTTAGTCTCATCAATTTTATTTACGATAACTCGATACACCGCCTTCTTATCTTTTGTCGGTGGTATTAAATTAATACTGATCACTTCGCTGAGACATTGAATATCAAGCTGTTCTGTTGCCTTTGCTTCTGCTAGGTAATTTCTATCTAAACTATTTTTTATGCCAAAGAGTGTTCTCTCTTCACCCTCTTCCACTTCTGAATAACTGTTCATGCCATACCACATTTCACCGATTGTCGCAGAAGGTAGCATGTTGCAAGATATCTCATTTGCTACCACTGACCAGTCAAGCGCTAAGGTACTAAACTTTTGCTCAATTGCCGTGATACCGTATTGTTCTGAAAATTTACATGGATCCGTTTTTAATGCTGACTGTAGTTTTTGCGCTTGGGATAAGAATACTCGTGTAGAAAGATAATCAGGTGATGCCGCTACTGATATCTGCGCTCGATTATGGTGTTCGGCAAGTTCAACAATCTCTTTTTTAGTAATAGAGTCACTGATCTCACAGCTTTTAACATTAAGGAACTGTAAAGTAGTATCCGTATTTTTACAATTATCCACCATAGTGGTCGGTTGCATGATCTTTTCGACTGTATTGTAGTGATCTACCAGCTGACAATAGTCTAACAGCCTAGTGTCGTGATGTTCAGGATCTCTAAAAGCCAAGTTAAAAGCATCTGCCGATGGCTTTTGGAAAATGGTGTTATATACCTGTGATGTCCCCCCAAGACCTGCGCCCACCCAAACCGTCATGTTTTCCGCTTCTATAGTCTCGACTAACCCCGGATATTTAGTGATCGGTCGCTTAGCAAATACACCATCATTAAAGTTTAACGGTTTGTCATTTAGACTCGGATCTCCAACAGGCGTTCCAAAAGGCTCCTCCATTGCCATCCAAGCAGAGCGCTCATCAGGCTGACGATAATTACAAAATGGTGGGGTTGGTGTTTGCGCTGTCTTAGGTTGATCCTCGCGAGTTAAATTCCCCCACCAGTCTTTACCGCGCTCTAACAGCAGTACCGGTTTATCTTTCGTCGAAGTTTGTTTAAACTGCTCGCATAACCTCAATGCAGCAACACTTCCGCCAAAACCTGAACCGACAATGATGGTATTAAACTTGGTTTGTTTTTTTGCTAATTCTGAATTATTCATCATATTTTCCTTTTCATATCTAGGCGACATGGCCGCCAACTGAGTTTGAATGACAACAAAACTGCATGGTTTGTTTAATTGCTTGCCCTATAAATGGAATATCCTCTTGTTCACATACCACGGCGATGCGAACATATTGTTGAAGCGCCTCAACAGTCAAATCACTCACCGCCAAGTAATGTCCCGGCAAAACTTTTATAGCGAACTCTTGATACAAACGCTGACAGAATTTCTCGGCTGGACAACCAACATCAAGCCAAATATAAAACCCGCCCGCTGGCATCTGATAACAAGATAAATCACTAAACTGTTTTGAAAATTCGTCAAACTTACGACCGTAAACTTGTCGATTACTGAGGACATGTTGCTCGTCAGACCAAGCAGCTTGTGAACCTTTTAACTGAATAGACGAGAGTGAAACGCCATGATAATTTCGATACGATTGTAAGGACTTAATCAAGTGCGTATCGCCAGCAATAAAACCAGAACGTAACCCGGGTAATCCTGAGCGTTTAGACAGACTATGAATAGCAAGGCAATTTTCAAATTTGGAGTTGCCCATTTTTGCGCACGCTTCCAGTAACCCTGTCGGTGCAAATGGTTCACTATATATTTCGCTATAGCATTCATCTGCAACAAGTATGAATTGATACTCTTTTGCCAATTCAATTAATCGAGTCCACTGCAAAAGTGAAAGCACTTCTCCCGTCGGGTTGCTTGGCGAACAGACAAACATGAGATCTATTTCAGCCCAGCAGGCATAAACGTCTAACTCACTAGTAGTTAACTCGCTTAACTGTGTTTGCGAAATAGTCTGTACTTTTGCGCCAACATTCTCAGCACTCGCAAGATATATCGGATAGCCTGGATCTGGCATAGCCACTGTAATGGGTTGACCATGTTGTAGTTGATGGTTGAACAAAGCAATAGGAAGCATAAAGATCCCTTCTCTACTACCTGCCAATATCGTAACTTGGTCTTTGGCTGAAAAGCATTGGAGATCAAGTTTATATCGTCTACTCAGCCATCTAGCTATCGTCTCTTGTAGCTCGAATTGCAAAGCAGGTTTAGGGTACTGGGTCAGTGCTTCAAAACCATCGGGGATCTGTGATAAAACATCTTGCGCAAGGGGAACATTTGGCTCCCCAATGCTCAAATCAATGACATTCCCCTCTGTTTCAATGCCATTGAGTAGCATCCCAAGCCTTGCTTGCGGATATAAACGTTCGGAAAAATGCATCTGCGGTCTCCCTACATCACAATCGTTTTATGTGCACTAACAAGCTCAGCAATCTCGTGTTTCGCGTCCAAAATCAGAGGTTGTTGACTCAGTACGATGTCACACATTCTCTGTGCTACTCTTTCACACTCATGCTCAGTGAAGCCCAGTCTTGTGATTTCAGCAGTCCCCACCCGCATAAATCCGTCACAAAATATGCCATGCTCTTTGAGTTTGTCTCTGTGTTTTACGCCAGATGCTTTATCCAATAGAGGCAAGACTTGATGACAGTAGGTCGAATGGTTAAAGTTGGGGTTACATTCACCCCTCAATGTAAACCCTCTCTTTTTAAATATATCTGCGAAGGTGCGTGCATTCGCCACAACTTGAGCCGCATATTGTTGCCATGGCACCTCATCCAAAGTGAGTCCTAAGGCCGCAATCCTTGCTAGGTGAGGATTGCAGATCATAGTCGGTCCATTCAAGGGCGTGAAGTTAGAGACAATTTCTATCCGTCTATGTAACGGTTCAGAATTGGTGACAATCATTCCCCCTTGTGGACCTGGGAAAGTCTTATGTGTTGAGCCAAATAAAATATCAGCTCCTTCTTTAAGCGGATCTTGATATTGGCCACCTGCTATCAATCCTAAGCTGTGTGAGCCATCGTAAGCCACAATGCCACCATAGCTATGGACTATCTCACTAAGCTCTCGTACTGGCATCGGCACCATAAAAATGGATGCGCCCAACACAACGAGTTTAGGCTGTTCTTTTAGAAGTAATTCAATACATGCTGATTTATCAAGTTGCCACTGCGCATCATCAAATACCAAAGGTAATGAATGTCTGTGAAACACTTCATATTGGAAAGGGTATCCACCACCGGGAAAAAACGGTGGTACACGTGCCACCTTATCCCCAGGCTCCGTAAGTGCAAATATCACAGCCATGAGACTATTACTTCCTGAAGTTGGAGAAATATTTGCGTATTGTGCAGAAAAAACAGATTTGGTTTTTTCTATTGCGAGTTGCGTTATCTCTTGTGAGATATCCGTCCCAGCATAAAAAGGAGCCGCGTAACGTGATGCTAAATCATTTGACAATAATTTTGCGACCGGTTCAGACAAACGATTTTCACTTACAATCAAGTTGATAGCTTGGCGGCGGCATTGCTGATGAGCCTCAGCTAGTTCAATAATGGTATTCATCCTCATTCCCATTTTAGCCTATAGAATGAGTTACATGATAGTTACCATGTGCACCAAAAGTTAATTACAGGTAATTACAAGGTATTACACAA
>NZ_JAKEVK010000089.1:0-17049 GCF_022398435.1 Pseudoalteromonas sp. Isolate6
GGTCTTTCCTTACTTTCCATATTCGATTGATTTTTGGTAAAATTGCCAGCTTTAAAGCAGGGCTCGAGCAATACTGGCATCTATGACCATCATCGCACTTGGTATCAATCACAAAACCGCGTCTGTAGAATTACGTGAAAAAGTGGCGTTTTCTCCAGAACAGCTTACAGAAGCATTGCACCAACTCCAACATTCTTCGCAGTTTAAAGAATCTGTGATTGTGTCGACCTGCAATCGAACCGAGATCTATTGTAGCCTTGAGTCTGCTGATCCCCAAGCACTACTCGGTTGGTTGTCAGATTTTCATAACATAGAGCAACGAGACTTAACAGAAAATGTCTATGTGCATATGAATCAGGATGCGGTGAACCATTTAATGCGAGTTGCCTGCGGTCTTGATTCATTGGTTTTAGGTGAGCCACAAATTCTTGGCCAAATTAAACAAGCTTTTAGTACAGCCAAACAGCACCATGCAATTCAGCCAACATTTGAACGCTTATTCCAAAAAACTTTTTCGGTGGCGAAGCAAGTGCGTACCGAAACTGATATTGGTGCAAGTGCTGTCTCAGTGGCGTATGCCGCTGTTAATTTGGCAAAGCATATTTACGGTCAATTGGATAAAACTCAGGTGTTACTTATCGGTGCTGGTGAGACAATTGAGTTAGTCGCTAAGCACTTATCACAGCACAATCCAAAGTCAATCACCGTAGCTAACCGCACAATTGAGCGTGCACAAAACCTAGCAACAGAAGTTGGCGGTAGTGTTATTTCTCTGGCGCAGTTGCCTGATGCGCTGCCAAGCGCAGACATTGTTATCAGTTCTACTGCGAGCACCTTGCCAATAATAGGTAAGGGAGTAGTCGAACAAGCGCTTAAAAAGCGTCGTCATAAGCCAATGTTATTTATCGATATTGCGGTGCCTCGCGATATCGAAAGCCAAGTGTCAGAGTTGGATGCCGCTTATCTTTATTCAGTCGATGACCTTCAGGCAATAGTCAATGAAAACTTGGCCAGCCGTGAACAAGCGGCCATCGAAGCGCAGCAAATCATTGATACACGCACGCAAGAGTTTTCCGAGTGGCAACGTTCGCTGCATTCAGTGGATGTCATTAGGCAGTATCGACAAAGCGCGCAAGAAATTAAAAATGAGCTCGTGGACAAAGCACTAAATCAGCTACAATCGGGCAAAGAAGCAGATAAAATTATTATTGAATTAGCAAATAAGCTGAGTAATCGACTAACACACGCTCCAACACGCGCCATTCAAGAGGCTGCGAAAGAGGGCGATATAGATAAGTTAGCGCAACTCAAGCAAACATTAGGTATTGAGCAGGAATAACGAGTAAATGAAAGAGTCTGTATATCGTAAGTTAGAAACCTTAGTAGAGCGCTATGAAGAAGTTCAAGCGATGCTAAGCTCGCCTGAGGTGATTAGCGATCAGAACCGCTTTCGCGCCTTGTCAAAAGAGTTTTCAGAATTAGAAGACGTAGTTAAAGCGTTTACAGCCTATCAACAGGCTCAGGAAGACGTTGCAACTGCTGAAGAAATGCTAAAAGACTCGGATCCTGACATGCGTGAAATGGCACAGGAAGAGTATAAAGAAGCAAAAGCTGCCATTGCTGCGCTTGAAGATGACCTTCAAGTATTGATGCTACCAAAAGATCCAAAAGATGATAACAATGTATTCTTGGAAGTGCGCGCGGGAACGGGCGGTGATGAGGCGGCGATTTTCGCTGGTGATTTATTCCGCATGTATAGCCGTTACGCAGAAACGCAAAAGTGGCGCGTTGAAATCGTGAGCGCTAACGAAGGCGAGCACGGTGGCTACAAAGAAGTGATCGCTAACATAAGCGGCGATGGAGTTTATGGCAAACTTAAGTTTGAGTCCGGTGCTCACCGTGTGCAACGAGTTCCTGAAACCGAATCTCAAGGCCGTGTTCATACCTCTGCGTGTACGGTTGCCGTGATGGCAGAGATCCCAGAGGCAGAAGCCATTGAAATTAATCCATCGGATCTAAAAGTGGATACTTTCCGTGCGTCAGGTGCCGGTGGTCAGCACGTCAATAAAACCGATTCTGCTATTCGTATCACTCACTTGCCGACAGGCGTTGTGGTTGAGTGTCAGGACGAACGTTCACAACATAAAAATAGGGCGAAAGCGCTGTCTGTACTAAGTGCGCGTTTACAGCAAGCTGAAGATGAAAAACGTGCGGCAGCAGAAGCTTCTGAACGTCGTAATCTAGTAGGTAGCGGTGACCGCTCTGAGCGTATTCGTACTTACAACTTCCCGCAGGGCCGTATAACCGATCACCGTATCAACCTGACACTTTATCGCCTTAATGAAGTGATCTCTGGTGAGTTGGGTGCTGTTATCGACCCGCTGGTTATTGAATATCAGGCTGATCTGCTAGCAGCAATGAGCGAAAGCGATTAATGTCAACATTTAACATTGCCCAAGCCGTTACTTGGGCAACCTCTGAGCTGCTACCACATTCCGAGTCAGCAAAGCTCGATAGCGAAGTGTTATTGCTCCATGTTATCGATAAAAACCGCACTTATCTCTTTACTTGGCCCGAAGCGGAGCTTTCTGCAATAGAGCAGCAGCGATTCGAAGAATGTATCGCACGGCGTGTTTCGGGAGAGCCCGTGGCACACATTACAGGTCAAAGGGAGTTCTGGAGTCTGCCTTTAAAAGTCAACAACAGTACGCTTATCCCAAGGCCAGATACTGAAACTCTGGTCGAGCATGTTTTAACACTCAATATGCCAAATGACGCTCAGGTGCTAGACTTAGGCACAGGTACAGGTGCGATTGCTCTGGCGTTGGCGAGTGAATATCCCGCTTGGCAGATCACTGCGCTAGATACTTCAGCAGACGCCGTGGCGCTTGCGAAGTCTAACCAAACTCAGTTGGGCTTCGATAACGTGTCGATTTTGCAAAGTGATTGGTTTAGCGCAATTGCAGAGCAAAAGTTTGATTTGATTGTGAGTAATCCACCCTATATTGATAGAGCCGATCATCACTTGTCAGAAGGTGATGTGAGATTTGAGCCGCTCAGCGCGCTGGTTGCGGATGACAATGGCTATGCTGATATTTTTCATATCATCAGGACGGCCAAGCTACACCTGAACTCGGGGGGATATTTGCTACTTGAACATGGCTTTGAGCAAGCAGGTAAGATCCAACAGTTTTTTGCAGAAATGGCGTATATTAATATACTTACAATAAAAGATATGGCAGGGTGTGATAGAGTGACTTTGGCAGTGTTACCGTAAAGTTACGAACTCACACGAAAGTTAGGCGCTTCAATAGGATCCGCAATATGGATGATTTTTTGTTTTCAGACGAACCCGCTGACGTAGTTGAACCTGAAAAAGTAGGCACTTGGAAGGTCATTATTGTCGATGATGAGCCCGAAGTGCATGCAGTGACAAAATTGGCACTGAGTGACTTTGAGTTTCAAAAGAAGCGTCTGGAATTTATTAGCGCTTATTCCGGTGAAGAGGCAAAGAAAATCGTTGATGCCAATCCCGATGCTGCGGTGGTGTTGCTGGATGTGGTTATGGAAACCGACGATGCGGGTTTGCAGGTCGCAAAATACATTCGTGAAACTGCCAAAAACAACCATATCCGTATTATTTTGAGGACCGGCCAGCCAGGTCAAGCACCAGAGCGTCAAGTTATCGTTAACTATGATATCAATGACTATAAGTCGAAAACAGAACTCACCGCGCAAAAACTCTTTACTGTGGTGATGTCGAGTTTGCGTTCATATCGTGACATTCTTGCCATAGACCAATCAAGACAAGGGCTTGAGAAAATCATTAAAGCCTCTCGTGATATTTTCGCAACTCACTCCATTGAGAGCTTTATTGAGGGCGTGCTACAGCAACTTACTTCGCTGATAGGCACGGTCGACCAAGCTATGTATGCCACATCACTTGCAGCGGGTAAAGAAGCTGGTCAAACGAACGATCAACTGGTTGTATTTGCAGGGCGTGGAGAGTTTGAAAGTAGCGAGGGTAAGCCAATTTCGGAAGTGCTCAGCAGCGATCAAATGGATGCTTGCTTAAAAGCACTACAAGATAAAGACATTGTATACAAAGACAATTATCTATTTGCGTATTGCTCCAGTGACTACAATCACGCCTCAATGCTGTTTGTGTCTGGGATCCCTGAGTTCTTAACAGAAACCCAGCGTCATTTAATTGATATTTTTGCCCAGAATATGCAGCTTGCTTACGAAAATGTACAGCTACAAGCCGAAATTGAAGATACCCAGCAAGAGTTGGTGATCCGTTTAAGTGAAGCACTTGAACTTCATTCAACCAATACTGGCAATCATGTGAAGCGGGTGGCATATCTTTGTCATACGCTTGCCAAAGAAATGGGGCTTTCTGATAAAGAGGCTGAGCTGGTGAAAATGGCTTCACCACTGCACGATGTGGGTAAAGTTGGTATTCCCGACACGATTTTAAATAAGCCTAGCAAGCTGGATGATGAAGAATGGAAAGTCATGCAAACTCATACAGACAAAGGCTTTGACTTATTAAAAGACTCTCGTCGTGAGATTGTCAGTGCGGGCGCGTTAATCGCTCGAGACCACCATGAGAAATGGGATGGTAGCGGTTATCCTAAAGGCAAAAAAGGCGATGAAATACACCTTTATGGTCGTATAGTGGCACTAGCCGATGTTTATGACGCCTTACGCCATAAACGTTGCTACAAAGAGGCATGGAGCCAAGAAGATGCGCAAAAAGAGATTACTGCGCAAAAGGGAAAACACTTTGACCCTAAACTCGTAGATGTATTCAACCGTTGTATTAATGAGTTAGAATTGATCCTACAACGTTTCCCTGATTAGAGAATGATATGGATTACATGGCGTTAAAACATACGCACTTATTATTTGTGGTATTGAGTATTGTACTATTTTACACTCGCGCGTTTTCGCGTTTGGGCTCTGGTAAGTTAGCAACAAACAAAGGTGTGTTTATTACCAGCCACAGTGTAGACACTTTATTGCTAGTTACGGCTGTTATTTTGGCGGTAACGGCGGGGCTGAATCCTGCACAACAACCTTGGCTGCTACAAAAAATCGTTTTAGTGTTTGGTTATATTGCGCTGGGTTTTGTAATTGCAAAAGCAAGTGTTAAAAAGACCAAATACTTGGCGCTAGGCGCTGCAACATTAGTACTAATGGCCATCGCGCATCTCGCCGTAAGCAAACAAGGCTTCTTTGCTTAAGCATTTCAATTGGCGCTTGGCTTATCACCGAGCGCTTCTATATCTCCATAATAAGTAAACATTTTTACTATTTCAGTGAACGATAGATTGGTATTACTAAATTTCCCCCCTTGGGAATATGACAAAAAGTGGTAAACTAGTCGTTCTAAATGAAAGCAATTCAAGAGAAACCGAATTTTATGAAGAATGATATCTGGTTAGATGAGAATGACTTATCTCTCGATGACAATTCAGATGCATTTTCCTATCCGCCATTGATCCGCTGTATCAAGGCTGAGCAAAGTTGGGATGCACAAGCTGATACCAATGAAACTTTGTGTCAGTTAGCAGAGCTTGAATTTGCCGTGGATGAAATTCGCCATAAGCACGCAAGCAAACATAAATGTTTAGATGAAATCTTGGACGCTTTTTATACCCTGTGGCTATTCAGTGGTAGCAGTCAAAAGGTACCAGAATACAAGCTCAACAGTGTTTGCTACGCTCTTTCTATGCGCAGTGGTACTAATACTGCATTGGGTCTTATTTTAGTGCACCTGCTTGAACGAGCGAAGTTAGAGGCAAGCCTTGCTCTAAGTCAAGGGGAGATTATCGTGCATGTCGCATTTAGCGAAGAAGAGGGTTATGTCATTGAGCCAAGCTCAGGTCATCAGAGCTGGTACATAATTCCAGAAAACGAAAACAACCAAGACAAAGAGCAAGAAAAAGACCAAGAGCCGATGGAGCTTATTTTTAACGAAGAGTCGTTGAAGCTTTATTTGTCTCAGCAAAAGTGGGCGTTTATTGCGGCAGAAAAGTTTGGTCATGCGTTAAGTTGCGTCGAGCAATTGATGGATATCTTAGGCGATGATCCTTATGAGCGTCGTGATAGAGGCTATCTACTCAACCAGTTAAATTGTCCGAAGATGGCAAAAGACGACTTACAGTTTTTCGTTGATGAATGTCCGGACGACCCAACCATTGAAGTGATCCAGCATCAGATCAAAGAGTTGGCTGATCATAATAATATTTTGCATTAAACATAGTTATATAAAAAATAATAACAGCGAGGATTTATGGAGCAAAGCGCTGCGCTCGTTACCAATAACGCGGTAATTATGGGCCTTTTGGCCGTTATACTGGGATTTGTTTTTTACACATCAAGTCAAAAAAGCGGAGTTTGGGCTAAGTTTTACAAGTACGTGCCAGCGCTGTTGATGTGTTATTTCTTACCATCTCTATTAAATACCTTTGGTATCGTTGATGGCAACAATAATGATGTTTACACGGTAGCAAAATATTATCTATTACCCGCTTGTTTGGTGTTATTGACACTAAGTATTGACCTAAAATCGATAGCGGCTTTGGGTAAAAAGGCAATTATCATGTTCCTGACAGGAACGGTGGGTGTGGTGATTGGTGGCCCAATTGCGCTTTTACTTACTGCTACCTTTATGCCTGAGCTACTTGGTGTAACTGGCCCAGAAGCCGTATGGCGTGGCATGGCCGCGCTTGCAGGAAGCTGGATTGGTGGTGGTGCCAATATGGTCGCGATGAAAGAGATTTACGGCGCAGGCGGAGAAATCTTCACCATCATGGTAACGGTTGATATTGTTGTCGCAAACTTGTGGATGGCGTGTTTGCTCTACATGGCGGCGCGCAATAAAGAAATCGATGCGCGAACAGGGGCGGATACTTCTTCAATCAACCGCCTAATTGACAAAGTACAAGCATTTGAAGCCGAGCACGCAAGAAAACCCGAACTCAAAGACTTGATGATCCTAGTTGGTTTTGCTTTTGGTGCAACGGGGTTTGCGCATTTTGCTGCAGACTTACTGGTGCCATTTTTTAGTAGCAACTACCCAGAACTGAAGAAGTTCTCTCTTCATAGCAAACTGTTTTGGATCATTGTCCTCGTTACGACCATAGGTCTGGCACTTTCGTTTACCAAAGCACGTCAATATGAAGCGGTTGGCGCGTCAAAAATTGGCTCGAGCTTTTTATATATTTTAGTAGCAACCATTGGTCTACACATGGATATCACCAAAATTGTTGAGGCGCCTAAATACGTCGTTATTGGTGTTATTTGGATGGCCGTGCATGTTGGTTTGTTATTTATCGTTGCTAAATTAATTAAAGCACCTGTGTTTTATGTTGCCGTTGGCAGTAAAGCAAACATTGGTGGTGCGGCATCTGCGCCAGTGGTGGCTTCGGCGTTCCACCCGGCGCTTGCTCCGGTCGGTGTGTTACTGGCGGTGCTTGGTTATGCCCTTGGTACTTATATGGCTTGGTTATGCGGACAATTGCTTCGTGTGATAGGCAGCTAAAGGATAAAAAATGAATACAGATATTATTAACGTTGCGGGACGAGAAGTTGCAAACGATAAACCGTTCGTGCTGTTCGGTGGAATGAATGTGCTTGAGTCTCGTGACTTGGCAATGCAAATCGCGGAGCATTACGTTGAAGTGACGAGTAAACTTGGGATCCCATACGTATTTAAAGCGTCATTTGATAAAGCCAATCGCTCGTCAATCAATTCTTACCGTGGCCCTGGCATGGAAGAAGGCTTAAAGATTTTTGAAGAAATCAAAAAGACCTTTAATGTACCGGTGATCACCGATGTACATGAGCCATTCCAAGCAAAACCCGTTGCGGAAGTTGCTGATGTGATCCAGTTACCGGCGTTCCTTGCCCGTCAAACTGACTTAGTTGTCGCTATGGCAGAAACTGGTGCGGTGATTAACGTGAAAAAACCACAGTTTTTAGCGCCACATGAAATGCGCCATATCATTAAGAAGATCAATGAAGCGGGTAATGACAAAGTTATCCTCTGTGAACGCGGCAGTAGCTTTGGCTATAATAACCTGATCGTGGATATGTTGGGCATGGATGACATGAAGCGTATGGCTCCTGTTATTTTTGACGCGACACATGCGCTACAGCGTCCGGGTGGTCGTAGCGACTCTGCTGATGGCCGCCGTGCTCAGGCTGCTGAGCTTGCTCGTAGCGGTATGGCACTTGGGTTAGCTGGACTCTTTATTGAAGCGCATCCGAATCCAAATGAAGCTAAGTGTGATGGTCCTTGTGCATTGCCATTGGCTAAACTTGAAGGCTATCTACAACAGATGAAAGCGGTAGATGAGCTAGTTAAGAGTTTTGCGCCACTGGACACCAGCGCAGCTGATTTATAATCTATACCCAAGCGACCTCATAATTAGATGTTGTTTGGGGATTTTACTTGCCCGCGGTTAGCGGGTTTTTTATAGGCATGAATGAATGTCACGACGAGTTCCACCATTAAATGCATTAAAAGCCTTTGAGGCGGCGGCACGACACCTGAGCTTTACCAAAGCAGCAGAGGAGTTATACGTCACTCAAGCTGCGGTTAGTCATCAAATTAAAATCTTAGAAGAACATCTAGGTTTAAAGCTGTTTTTGCGCAAAAATCGCTCCTTACTATTAACTGAGGAGGGGCAGGGCTATTACCTCGATATTAAAGATATTTTTTCACAATTAATCGATGCGACTGAAAAGCTCCTAGCGCGAGGCGCAAAAGGGTCGTTAACGGTGAGTTTGACGCCGAGCTTTGCAATTCAATGGTTGGTACCAAGGCTGAGTAACTTTAACGAGTTGCACCCTGAAATCGACGTACGGATCAAAGCCCAAGATCACGACGACAACTCGTTAACGGACGACGTTGATGTCGCGATTTACTACGGTCGTGGTAACTGGAATGGGGTGCAAACCCATAAGCTACATACCGAGTACTTCGTGCCATTGTGTAGCCCGTTTTTGTTAACTGGCCCCAAACCGCTTAATCAGCCAAGCGATTTGGCCCAGCATACTTTGCTTCATGACACCACGCGTCGTGCTTGGAAAGCATGGATGAAAACCGCTGGGGTCAGAAATGTGGCAGTAAATACCGGGCCTATCTTCAGTCACTCTTCTATGGTGTTACAGGCAGCAATTCACGGCCAAGGCGTGGCGCTGGGCAATAGCGTACTGGCAAGACCGGATATAGATGCAGGGCGACTGGTTATTCCATTTAGTCACCACCTCGAAAGTAAAAATGCCTATTACTTGGTATTTAGAGAGTCACAGTCAGAGCTGGGTAAAATAGTTTCATTCAAAGAATGGATGCTTGATATGGTAGAACACGAACAAGAGTTAAATAGTTTATGAGCGCAGTAAATATCGAATGGCACTATGCTGAAAACCCAGTTGCACAGTTTATTTTTGCCCATGGTGCAGGTGCAGGAAGCGATAGTGATTTTATGCAAGAAATGGCTAAATTGCTTGTTTCTAAGGGCGTTCAAGTTGGGCTCTTTGATTTTGAATATATGCAGCAAGCCAAACAAGAAGGGAAAAAACGCCCACCTGAGCGTGCTCCTAAGCTACTCGCGTATTTTCAACAAGTACTGGCAGCAGTAGAACCAAGTCTACCGCTTTTTATTGGTGGTAAATCAATGGGCGGGCGTATGGCATCTATGCTGGCCTGTGAAACCACTGTAAAGGTGGAAGGAGTACTTGCGTTTGGCTATCCATTCCATCCGCCTGGTAAGCCGGAAAAGCTCAGAGTGGATCATTTTCCTGAGTTGAAATGCCCGCTGCTCATTTTACAAGGCGAACGCGATACCTTTGGCAATCGCACAGAGGTTGATGCCATGTGCTTTCCCGAACAAGTTATGGTGAAGTGGCTCAAAGATGGTGACCATTCACTCAAACCACGTAAGGTGAGTGGTGTAAGCGAGTCAGATAGCCGCGCGAATGCCGCCGCGATAGCGGCGAATTTTATTAAGGAGCTCTGTCATGGCTAAGCTCTACTTGATTATTGGCAGCGTGTTTTGTTTATTGTCTGTGGCACTCGGCGCGTTTGCCGCTCACGGTCTCAAAGGACGTTTGAGCGACTATGCCATTGGTATTTTTAATACGGCTGCACAGTACCAAATGACTCACGGCCTTGCCATTATTGCCACCGCGTTTTTAATCAAATGGGGCCTCAAGGTGCAAATTGCTGGTGGTTTCTTTATTGCTGGTGTACTGCTATTTAGTGGTAGTCTGTACTTACTAGCTTTAACGGGCATGAAATGGCTAGGGCCAATCACCCCAATCGGTGGTACCTGTTTTTTAATTGCTTGGATTTTATTGATAGTTCAAGCTGCTAAATCTTCCTTTTAATCTAGAGAATCTAATGTCGAGTATCGTTATCTATTGTCGCGGTGGTTTTGAAAGTGACGCCGCAGCCGAAATTAATCATTATGCTGCAAAGCATGGAATTGCTGGCTACGTAAAGGCTAAGCCGAATACTGCTTTTGTAACATTTGAGTGCTTTTCGCCAAATGATGCTGAGACCTTAGCGAAGAAAATCGACTTTAAGAAACTGGTGTTTGCAAGGCAGTGGTTTGTTGGCACTTTACATACCCATATGCCGATTGAAGACAGGGTGAGCGTGATAAAAGCGGCTGTGGAAGGCTTTCCTTTGTGTGGTGAGCTGCGCGTTGAAACGCCAGATACTAATGAAGGAAAAGAACTTTCTAAATTCTGTAAAAAGTTTTCAACCCCATTGTCTAAGGCACTCGAGAAGCAAAACAAGCTGACTCGTGAGGTAAAACCTGCCAAGCCTGTATTACATGTATTGTTTCTTGCCAATAATACCGCTTATGTTGGTTATTCGTTTAGTGATAACAATTCGCCATTTTTTATGGGGATCCCGCGTCTGAGAATGCCGTCGGACGCACCAAGTCGCTCGACGCTAAAATTAGACGAGGCATTCCATGTCTTTGTGCCTAAAGACCAGCAAGAGACACGTGTACGTGCGGGGATGCGAGCCGTTGATTTAGGTGCTTGTCCTGGCGGTTGGACATACCAGCTGGTACGCCGTGGCATGTTTGTCGCCTCAATCGATAATGGCCCGATGAATGACGACCTGATGGAAACGGGACAAGTGAAGCACTATCGTGAAGATGGATTCAAATACCGCCCAGAAAAACGCAATATTGATTGGCTAGTGTGTGATATGGTCGAAAAGCCAACGCGTGTTGCTGATTTAATGGTGGACTGGGTGGTGAATGCGTTTGCTCGAGAGCTGATCTTTAACTTAAAGCTACCGATGAAAAAACGCTTCGACAGTGTGTATGAATGTCTTACGCTTATCCATGAAGAGCTGCAAAAGTACAATGTAGATTATGAGATCCAAGCAAAGCACCTATATCATGACCGTGAGGAAGTCACGGTACATATTAATGTGCTTAAAGTGCCGCAAAATTTGTACAGCTGATTTGTAGGAGCGATTTCACATCGCGATATTTTTCATCAAGCCCGCCGCGTAAAGCGGCTCCCACACGGGTGTTAGCTTAGTTGTAGGAGCGATTTCACATCGCAATTTTTCATCAAGCTCGCCCCATAAAGCGACTCCTACACAGGGGTTAGCTCAGTTGTAGGAGCGATTTTACATCGCGATCTTTTTCATCAAGCTCGCCGCGTAAAGCGGCTCCCACACGGGGGAGCTTAGTTGTATGAGCGATTTCACATTGCGATCTTTTTCATCAAGCTCGCCGCATAAAGCGGCTCCTACACTGGGGGGAGCTTTTTGTAGGAGCGGTTTCACATCGCGATTTTTTCATCAAGCTCGCCGCATAAAGCGGCTCCCACACAGGGGTTAGCTTAGTTGTAGGAGCGGTTTCACATCGCGATCTTTTTTATCAAGCTCGCCGTATAAAGTGGCTCCCACACAGATGTTCGCTTATTTATAGGAGCGGTTTCACATCGCGATATTTTTTATCAAGCTCGCCGCGTAAAGGGTACCTACACAGTGGCTAGCTCAGTTGTAGGAGCGATTTCACATCGCGATCTTTTTGTTTTAATCAATCTGTCTTAATAACTCGTTACACGGTTGATTTCTGTAAGCGATGTCACCCCTGCGGCGGCTTTTTTCAGGCCAGACTTACGTAGGTTATCAAAACCTAACTGCTCCGCTTTTTCGGCAATCTCAAGAGAATTACCCCCTTCCATGATCAGATGCGAAAGCTCCGGCGTGATTTTTACCACTTCATAAATACCCACACGGCCTTTGTAACCATCGGTGCAGTGTTCACAGCCTTTAGGCGCGAAAAGGGTAATCTCTTTAATTTGCTCGGCAGTAAAGCCTTGCCCTAACAAGGCTTCTTCCGGCAGCGTTTCGGGTGTTTTACACTTAGGGCAAAGGCGTCTTGCGAGACGCTGGGCGATAATCAGACTCACCGAGCTTGCTACGTTGTATGCCGGCACGCCCATGTTTAATAGGCGGGTGAGCGTTTCAGGCGCAGAGTTGGTGTGCAGCGTACTCAATACTAAGTGACCAGTTTGGGCGGCTTTTATTGAGATCTCAGCGGTTTCAAGGTCACGGATCTCACCAACCATCACTACATCCGGATCCTGACGCAAAAATGCTCTCAAGGCATTTGCGAAAGTCATATCCGCTTTGGTATTGATTTGTACTTGGTTAATACCCTCAAGGTTTATTTCTACAGGGTCTTCCGCGGTGCTGATATTGCGCTCTGGCTGATTAAGAATATTCAAGCCAGTGTAAAGTGACACGGTTTTACCAGAGCCCGTTGGGCCGGTTACCAAAATCATGCCTTGAGGCTGCTCTAGTGCGTCGAGGTAAAGTTGCTTTTGCTCAGGCTCATAACCTAGCACGTCAATGCCGAGCATGGCACTGGACGAATCTAGAATACGCATTACGATTTTCTCGCCCCACATGGTAGGCAGTGTACTCACACGGAAATCGATACTTTTGCGTTCGGAAATTTTTAGTTTAATGCGACCATCTTGTGGTTTACGTTTTTCCGCTATGTCTAAGTGCGCCATCACTTTAATACGGGCGGCGAGGCGCGTCGCGAGTGTGTTTGGTGGGCTTGCCATTTCATGCAATAGGCCGTCGATACGAAAGCGCACGCGGTATTTTTTTTCGTAAGGCTCAAAGTGCAGATCCGACGCACCTTTTTTTATCGCATCCATTAAAATTTTATTGATATAAACGATGATTGGCGCATCGTCTTTATCTTCGTTGGTGGTTTGCTGTTTAGGCTCGTCATCGACTTCTAAATCGGCAAATTCTTTAAACTCCTCTTCAGAAATCGAGAGGCCGCCCGTTGCATCAAACAGCTGATCAATCTTTGCTTCGAGTTTTTTGTAGTCGGCTACCAGTACTTCACACTGTAATCCAGTACTAAACTCAAAATTTTCAAATGCGCCAAAATCAGTCGGATCGGAAGCCGCTACGTAGAGTTTTCTACCTTTTTGTACCAGTGGTAAAATATGGTGCTTACGGATCAGCTTTTCTTTGACTAGCGCCGGCGGAATTTCACTAACGTTAAAGTGATCAAGATTAAAAAATGGCACCTTGAATAAGTCTAGGCATTCTTCAGCTAGCTCTTTGGAGCTCATTCCTGAACTTAAGCAAATCAACTCGGCAGTGGTGTTTGCTTCTGACTGGCGAGACTTTATTTGCTCAGCAGTGACTCGCCCTAGGGTAATAAATTTACGCAGTAGCGGGGAATGATGTTCCATAGTACCTCTTTGCCTTCACATTGAATGCATATTCAATATTTATCATTAAGTTGGAAAAATGCCAAGTTTTCACAATGAGTGTAGATTAAGTTTTACAGCCAAGTCTAGCCTAATTATTTAGACTTATTTTCACTTGTGCTAGTTTAAGAAATTCGTTGTGTAACCTATCTACCTGTTGCAGGCTTTCAAGTAGTGGCCGGTCGTTGTCTAGTATGTAATCCGCCTTTGCTTGTTTTTCTGAGCGCGGTAACTGCGACTCGATAATACGGCTTACTTGCGCGGCATCTACCGAATCTCGGCTGGTTGTTCTCGCGATTTGCGTATCAACAGCGACATCGACAAGTAAAGTGGCATCGCAATAGCGCTCTAAGCCATTTTCGAACAGCAAAGGCGCCGCTAAAACCACGTAATCGCTTTGTGCTGAGTTTAACTGCGCGAGTATTTCGTTACGGATTAACGGGTGAAGTAGGTCATTAAGCCACTGTTTTTTAGCTGCATCAGCAAAAATAATGGCTCTTAACTTGGCCCTGTCTAAATTGCCGTCAGGCTGTAAAATGGCACTGCCAAACTCATCAGCAATCGCTTGCAGCCCAGTGCTGCCTAGCGCGACTACTTCTCGTGCAACGATATCTGCGTCAACAACCACTACCCCTTTTTGCTGTAAGTGATTAGTGATCGCCGTTTTACCCGCTCCAATACCGCCAGTTACTCCTAAAATCCAATTCTTCGTTTTTAGCATTGTCTTACTTTACGTTATTAGGTTTACGTACCACAGCTGCAGCTGCTCGCCATACATTAGGGTGATCCAGCCTGCAATGGCTAAGTAAGGACCAAACGGAATAGGTGTAGCTTTATCTCGGCCTTGAACACTTAATTGGATGCTACCAATAATTGAGCCGACTAGGCTTGAAAGTAGCACTATAGTTAGAATTGCTTCCCAGCCCATCAATGCACCAAATATAGCTAACAGTTTAAAGTCGCCATAGCCCATGCCTTCTTTACCTGTGAGTAATTTAAAGAGCCAATACACACTCCATAAACTTAAATATCCAACTGCTGCACCAATAATGGCGCTATTGGGTTCGATGCCAACACCAAAACAACTGGCAACCAGTACTAACCATAAAGTTGGTAGTGTTAACTGATCGGGCAGCAACATTTCGTCGATATCAATGACGGTAAGTGCGACTAACACCCAAGTAATCAAAATGTACAGAGTGGCTTCTAAAGTGGCACCAAAATGCCACGCAACCCATGTGGAGAGTAGGGCGGTTGTTAGCTCTACCAAAGGATAGCGTACAGAGATTGACGCATCGCAGTGGTTGCATCTGCCTTTTAATAATAGCCAGCTGATCAGGGGAATGTTTTGCCACGCTTTAATTGGTGTTTTGCAGCTGGGGCATTGAGAATTTGGTTTTACCAGATTAAACACTGGGGCTTCAGTGGTTTGTTTGGGTAGCTCATCAGCGAGCAACACGCGACATTCTGATTGCCAGCTCTGCTTCATCATTTTTGGTAAGCGAAGAATAACCACATTGAGAAAGCTGCCGATGCAAAGGCTAACGAGTCCGACCGTGAGTAACCAATACCATAACTGGGTTTGCATCAAGTTGATAATATCTTGCATAGGTTGTGCGCTTGCTTATATTTTTTGTTTAAATTTTCGAGGCATGCTCGGTATCGGTTTTTGCAGTTTACCACACAGCACTATTGAGAGGCACAACACTGCACCTCTAAATGGTGTAATTTTGTGAACAAAATTAAATAACAGAGCCTAGTTGGAATATCGGTAAATACATGGCAATGATAAGACCACCGATCAGCACGCCGAGTACCACCATAATGAGTGGTTCTAATAGGCTAGAAAGACCATCCACCGCATCATCGACTTCTTGTTCGTAGATGTTAGCAACCTTTGCTAACATACCATCTAAAGAGCCTGATTCTTCACCAATAGACACCATTTGCACCACCATATCAGGGAAGACTTTGGTGTTATGCATCGCCCAGTGCATTTGGTTACCCGAGTTAACCTCTGCTTTAATTTCAGTAATTGCATTTTTGTAAATAATATTACCAGAAGCACCTGCAGCAGAATCGAGCGCATCACCAAGCGGTACACCTGCTGCAAAGGTAGTCGAAAGCGTACGAGCATAACGCGCCACGGCTGCCTTTTTAAGGATATCGCCGATAACAGGCAAACGTAAAATCATACGGTCGTTAAAATGCTTTACCGCAGGACTACGAATAAGCATTTCTTTATAGGTATAACCAAATAGGCCAATACCGAGTATAAATACCCACCAATATTCCTGCATAAATTCTGAAATCGCGATAACCATTAGCGTAAAGGCGGGGAGCTCTGCCCCAAAACCGGCAAAAATATCTTGAAATTGAGGTACAACAAATATCAAAAGGATAGTGGTTACTATTAGTGCGACGACAATTACCGCAATAGGGTAGAAAAGCGCCTTTTTGATTTTGGACTTTAGTGCTTCTGTTTTTTCTTTATAAAGTGCTATGCGGTCAAATATGGTATCTAGTGCACCAGACTGTTCCCCTGAATGGACAAGGTCACAATAAAGCTCATCAAAATATCTTGGGTAGGCTCTTAAAGATTTCGCGAGAGGTTGGCCTGCTTTTACTTCATCAGCTATATGGGCAATTAGCTTAGATAAGCTTTTATTTTTGATGCCACGAGCAAGCATATCTAATGTTTGTACTAAAGAAACACCAGCCATTAGCATAGTGGCTATTTGGCGTGTAGTTGTTGCAATATCGGCTGAGGTAATTTTCTGTTTACCCGCCGATAGTCCAAATAAAGGCTTTGGTTTACGCTTTACTTTTGATGGGGTAATGCCCTGCTTTCTAAGTTGAGCCTTAACCAAAGCAACGCTCTGCCCAGTCATTTCACCTTCAAGCTTTTTGCCGCGGTTATTTACACCTGACCATAAAAAGGTATCAATGCTTTGGTTGTTTTTTATATTCATTTATAGTCTCTTATGATTCTCTGCAAAACTCAGTAGATACCTGCCCATTGAGCCAAAAGTTGGGCCCAGATATAAAAGGAGATTGGCATTGGTAACTGGTATAAGCCAAGATAGAGTATATTGCAAATAATATTAAAATCAATGCTGTAAAAACCTTATTTTCTTGCTTTCCAATGGGATGTGACTTGGGTGGGACGGCTGTTAAGTAAAGTCCAATTAAAATAGATACGAATAGTTGTGGAATAGGCATTGCCAATATGCCACTAACTAACGAGTACAAGAA
>NZ_JAKEVK010000009.1:0-54399 GCF_022398435.1 Pseudoalteromonas sp. Isolate6
TTGTGTAACTATATGTTTTAAATGAAATATAAAGTTGGATCGTTTTTTGCTTTTATCCATTGAGTTTATTTTTAAGAGAGCGGAAAAATGGCATTAGCACATGTTATTAATCCACAATTTGTACCAACGATGAATCGCTACAATCCCTGTTTGCTGCAAGAAGCCTATGTCGGTGAATTAAGCGACCTTAGGCAGCAGGCGAGTTGGTTAAGTCACCTTGTTGATACTATGCCTGCAGGTGTCGTGGTACTCGATGGTCAAGGTATGATTGCCAAGGCAAATCAAATCGCGATGGATATGTTGGGTGAACCACTCGAAGGCGAAAAGTGGTTTAGTATTATTCAGCGTTCATTTCGACCACAGCAGGACGACGGTCATGAAGTCTCTCTTAAAGATGGCAGAAGAATTAAGCTAGATATTACCGCGCTAACACCAGAACCTGGCCAGCTCATTTTGATGACAGATCTCACCGAGACGCGCAGGCTTCAAAGTCGTGTTGCGCATATGCAAAGATTGAGTGCATTGGGAAAAATGGTCGCTTCACTGGCCCACCAAGTGCGTACGCCGTTATCGGCTGCGATGTTATATGGTGCAAACCTAGGTGCAGCTAACCTTCCTTCGGCTTCTCGAGAAAAGTTTCATGACAAGTTGATGTCTCGCCTAAAAGACTTAGAAAGCCAAGTTAATGACATGCTGTTGTTCGCTAAAAGTGGTGAACAACAAGTCGTTGAGCGAGTGTCAATGCAACAGTTATTGAGTGAAGTCAAAGCGGGTGCTGACGCTATGGTTGAGCTTAACCAAGCAAAGCTGGAAGCATTTTTACCCGAGCCAGATATCGAAATATTAGGTAATCGTACTGCGCTTGCAAGTGCGATCCAAAACCTGATCCACAACAGTATTCAAATTATTGGCAGTGCGGCACACATTGAACTTAATGCAGAGCGCGAGCCGTGTGGCGAGTATGTACGTATCTCAGTTGTTGATAATGGGCCTGGCATTGATGAAACCTTAGTAGACAAGTTGTTTGAACCATTTTTTACAACTAAGTCGCAGGGGACTGGGCTAGGACTTGCGGTGGTTAATTCGGTTGCTAACGCGCATAAAGGGTTTGCGCAGGCAGACAATGTTGAAGGTAAGGGTGCGCGTTTTAGCTTGGTACTACCACTAATTGAGGCGGAGGAACTATGAGTAACAGAGTTTTAGTTGTTGAAGATGATGCTGGTTTAAGAGAAGCACTCATTGATACATTGCAGCTTTCAAATATTGAGTGCGTAGAAGCAAGTTGTGCGGAACAAGCCGTTTTATTGCTAAAGCAGGAAACCTTTTCTTTGGTGGTGAGTGACGTGCAAATGGGTGCCATGAGTGGACTTGACTTATTAAAGACTATTAAACTCAACTATCCAGAATTACCAGTATTGATGATGACAGCATACGCAACCATTGATGATGCGGTTGAAGCGATGAGATTGGGCGCTATCGACTATATGGCCAAGCCATTTGCACCTGAAGTGTTGCTCAATATGGTTGGTCGTTATTTACCTGAGAAGGAAAAAGAGACTGACGGCCCCATTGTTGCCGATCCAAAGAGTATTAAACTACTTGAACTGGCTGCAAAAGTAGCTAAGTCGGATGCCAGCGTTATGGTACTTGGGCCAAGCGGTTCAGGTAAAGAAGTGTTGGCTCGCTATATTCACGATAAATCAGATAGAGCAGACGAGCCTTTTATCGCAATTAACTGCGCTGCAATTCCAGAGAATATGCTTGAAGCAACCTTATTTGGCTACGAAAAAGGGGCGTTTACAGGTGCCATTCAAGCGTGTCCTGGAAAATTTGAGCAAGCGCAAAAGGGAACCATTTTGCTTGATGAGATCACTGAGATGGATTTGGGCTTACAAGCAAAACTACTTCGTGTGCTACAAGAGCGTGAGGTAGAGCGTCTAGGCAGCAGAAAAACCATTTCACTGGATGTCAGAGTGTTGGCAACCAGTAACCGCGATTTAAAAGAAGCGGTGGATGATGGGGTATTTAGAGAAGATTTATATTACCGTCTCAATGTTTTCCCGCTAGAGTGGCTGCCATTGAAAGACAGAGCGGGTGATATCGCTGTGTTAGCTGAGCATTTGTTGGTAAGACATACGCAAAAAGCAGGCAAGTCAACACCTATACTAAGCAGCGGTGCAAAGCGCAAGCTCAGTTCGCACACTTGGCCAGGAAACGTACGGGAGCTAGACAACGTTATTCAACGCGCCCTAATTTTGTTCCAAGGTAATGAAATTCAAGAAGATGATATTTTTATCGAAAATTTCTCACCGATGGCTTTGGTTGAGTCATCTCCAACTGTAAACCATGAGGCATCAGTTTTAATGGAGCGCTCGCAAAGTGATGATGAGATCATTAGCTATAAAGATGAGTTACAGGATAAAGAGCACCAAATTATTTTAGATACGCTGGCAAAGTTTAATGGTAAACGTAAAGAGGTAGCGGAGGTATTGGGCATGAGCCCTCGCACACTTCGCTATAAGCTGGCGAAAATGCGAGATTTAGGGATTGCGCTACCCGCTTAACCTAAATTACCTGAGCTTAAAAGGAATGAGTTAACTCATTCCTTATCCAAACCTCAAGTTAAATTTTATCTGTTAATTCAAGTTTAATAAGGTGCCTATAAAGATCAGCAGATCTTAGGCACCTAATTTTCACTTCTATGTACTGCCAATTTTTCGACATGCAAAAAACAATGTAACATACTGAAAAATAAAGGTTTTAAGTTGGCACGTTTTCTGCTTTATTAATGGTAACTAAGAGTTATTTTGAGTAAAGCATCATGAAAGTACAATCATCAGCGCTATTTCAAGAAATGCAGGCTATGGCTGCAGAAGCGACGAGAAACACACAGCCATCAGTGCAGCCAGTAAAGACGGCAGCATCTTCGTCGGCTCAGTTTGGCGATTTACTCTCAGACGCACTTAATACAGTTCATGGCTTACAACAAGAAGCAAAACAAAAAGTCACCGCAGTTGAAATGGGTGACAGAAGCATTTCTCTTGCAGAAGCCATGATAGCGAAACAAAAATCGTCGGTCGCTTTTGAGGCTACAGTGCAAGTTCGTAATAAACTTGTTGAGGCCTATAAAGAAATCATGAGCATGCCAGTTTAATTGAGTGACTGTGGAGAGTAATCGTGGCTACTAATCAATCAACAGATCTTACGCTTTCCGACGCAGCGCTGAATAATGACAGCGGTTCGGATGAGCAACAAGAGCAAAAATCAGGCTACTTCAGTGCGCTAAGCGGTGTTGATATGTTGCGCCAGGTTACTCTGGTTATTGCCCTTGCTATTTGTTTAGCAATCGCAATCTTTATTATCATTTGGGCGCGCCAACCAGATATGCGCCCACTTGGTAAATACCCAACAGAAGAACTCGTCGAAACGTTAGACTTTTTAGATCAACAGAAAATTGAATACCAACTCGATGGTAATACCATTTTAGTTGCTGAGTCGGACTATCAGGACATCAAACTACGGATGGCGCGTGACGGTTTTACCCAATCTCCGAGTTCTGGCACTGATATTCTGATGCAGGATATGGGTTTTGGTGTTAGCCAACGTCTTGAAAGAGAGCGCTTAAAGCATAGTCGTGAGCAACAACTTGCGAGAACAATTGAAGAGTTACAAGACGTAAACCGTGCAAAAGTGTTACTCGCAATCCCAAAAGAAAACGTCTTTGCACGTCGTGAGAAAAAGCCCTCGGCAACCGTAGTTATTACCCTTAAACGTGGTAAAACGCTTGGCGGCGAAGAGGTCGATTCAATCGTAGACATTGTGGCATCAGCGGTACAGGGCTTAGAGCCTTCACGCGTGACAGTGACTGATCAAAACGGTCGTCTACTCAACTCAGGTTCTCAAGACTCTTTGGCTGCGCGCTCGAGAAAAGAGTATGAAATTGAACGTAAACGTGAACAAGAGTATCTAGAGAAAATTGATAGCATACTGATCCCAACAGTGGGCCTTGGTAACTTTACCGCGCAGGTTGACTTAACGATGGACTTCAGCGCAGTTGAAGAAACACAAAAACGTTATAACCCTGATTTACCTGCGGTTCGCAGCGAAACAACGTATGAAGAAAATAATATTGGTGGCTTAGCTGTGGGCATCCCTGGAGCGTTGACTAATCAACCTCCTGTAAACTCAAATATCCCAGAGATTGCTGGGCAAGGCAGCAATGGTCAAAGTGCAACACCAAGCAGTAATCAAAAAGAAGCAACCCGTAACTATGAATTAGATACTACTATCAGCCATAAGCGGCAGCAAACAGGTGTTATTCGCCGGATCAGCGTGAGTGTAGCCGTTGACTATCTCGCCAAGCCTGATGCTGAAGGTAACATGGCAATGGCTCCGCGTACGCAAGAAGAGTTAAACAACATTCGTCGTTTGCTACAAGGTGGTGTGGGCTTTGATATGCAGCGAGGTGATGCATTAGAAGTGGTAACGGTACCATTTGTGCGTGAAGATCTCACTGAAATACAAGAGATACCACTTTGGGAGCAGGACTGGTTCCAAAAGACCATCCGTCTTGTTGCAGGTACCTTAGTGATCATTGTGCTAATCTTAGCGGTAGTAAGACCTATGCTTAAACGTCTAATTTACCCAGATGACACGCTTGAAGATTTTGATGAAGATGCGTTGACCAGTGGTGTAGATTTAGGCGACAGTACACTAGATATGCTAAATAACGATTTCGATGAGTCTGCGGTTGGCTTCTCTTCTGACGGTAGATTACAATTGCCAGACTTACATGGCGACGAGGACTTACTTAAAGCAGTACGTGCCTTAGTTGCTAACGAACCAGAACTCTCATCACAAGTTGTGAAAGCGTGGTTGACAGAAGATGACTGATCAAGAACAAAAACAATTGCCCGCAGCCTTTGACGTTGACAAGCTAGACGGCGTCGACAAGGCTGCCATCTTACTGCTCAGTTTAACTGAAGAAGATGCGGCTCAGATTTTAAAACACCTAGAGCCTAAGCAAGTGCAAAAGGTTGGTATGGCGATGGCCTCCATGGACGACCTATCCCAGGCTAAAATTGCAGCTGTACACAATTTGTTTATTGAACAGATTCAAAGCTTTAGTACGATTGGTTTCCAATCTGAAGACTTTATTAAGAAAGCACTAACCGCAGCGCTTGGTGAAGACAAAGCTGCGAGCCTTATTGATCAAATCGTTATGGGTTCTGGTGCAAAAGGCTTGGACTCGTTGAAATGGATGGATTCAAAGCAAGTTGCCAATATTATTCGTAACGAGCACCCACAGATCCAAACGATTGTATTGTCTTATCTTGAGCCAGAGCAATCCGCCGAGATTTTGTCACAATTTCCTGAGAAAGTGCGCTTAGACTTAACGATGCGTATTGCAAACTTAGAAGAAGTACAACCGGCGGCACTACAAGAACTAAACGAGATAATGGAGAAACAGTTTGCAGGTCAAGCTGGCGCACAAGCTGCGAAAATGGGTGGCTTAAAAGCTGCAGCGGATATCATGAACTACTTAGACACCAATGTCGAAGGGCAGTTGATGGACTCAATTCGAGAGCACGATGAAGAAATGTCGCAGCAAATTCAAGATCTCATGTTCGTGTTTGAGAACTTAATGGATGTTGAAGATCGAGGCATTCAGGCAATTCTGCGTGAAGTGCAACAAGACGTACTAATGAAAGCAATAAAAGGCGCTGACGAATCCTTAAAAGATAAGATCATGAAAAATATGTCCAAGCGGGCAGCTGAGATGATGCAAGACGACCTTGAGGCTATGCCACCTGTGCGGATAAGTGAAGTGGAAGCTGCACAAAAAGAAATTCTGGCAACGGCTAGACGTTTGGCTGATTCGGGTGAAATTATGCTTGGCGGCGGCGGTGGTGAGGAGTTCCTATAAGCCATGGTCGATAAAAAGTTGTATAAAGGCCGCCCGGTGAGCACTGAAGCTTTAGATGAGTTACTAGAAAATTGGCCCATTCCGGATGTTACCGATAAGCCCGAGAAATACCGTGGCCGTTCTACAGCCTTCGGCACGCCGTTGGAAGAGTTATATACTAAGAGAGAGGTAAGCGCTGAACCAGAGCCACAAGAGCCTGAGTTTCCAACGCTTACGCTTGAAGAGTTAGAGCAGATCCGTCAAGACGCCTATGACGAAGGGATCAAACAAGGCCATGAGCAGGGCTACATTGAAGGCTTTGATAAGGGCGTCTCTGAAGGTAAGGAAGCAGGTTATAAAGAAGGCCTTGAAATAGGAAAAGAAAAGGGCCTTGAAGAAGCCCAACCCCTTATTGAAGAGAGGATGAAAGCTCTATCGAGTATTTTAGATGGCATGCAAACACCGCTTAAAAAAGTAGATGATGAGTGTGAGAAGCAGCTTATTTTACTCGTCAATTTATTGGCAGAGCAAGTTATTTTTAAAGAGCTCAAGACAACGCCCGAACTTATTTTAAACGCGTTGAAAAAAGCGATGGATGCGTTGCCTGTCAAAGAGCAAACAGTACGCATCCATCTTCACCCCGAAGATTTAGCCTTAGTGCAAGCCATGTACGGCGAAGAACATATACAATCTCAGCATTGGCAGTTACTTCCGGAACCTACCTTAGACAGAGGTGGGTGTGAGGTGAAAACGCCGCAGTCATCTATTGATATGACGCTTAAAAACCGCATTAGTGAAGTATTGGAATCATTTTTGCAAGACAGTGGTATAAACCATTAATACTGCACTGCTATCCAGATAAGCTAAGCTATCAAACTAGGATAGCGATGCCTTCCTAAGGTAATTGCGAAAATGTCGACATCTGCAGCTATGAGTGAGCGCATCAATAAGTATCATAAATTTATCAAACCATACGGGGTTGCGGTCGCAGGCAGCCTCACCCGTGTGGTTGGCCTCACTCTTGAAGCTAGGGGCCTTAGTGCACCCGTCGGTAGCCAATGTAAAATCGAGACGTTGGGCGGCTTTATTGATGCAGAAGTCATCGGTTTCAATCAAGAAACGCTTTACCTCATGCCAAATGATCATATCACTGGTGTTCTTCCTGGAGCGCGCGTGATCCCAAAAGTAAAAGATGCAGGATTACCTGTTGGGATGGGTTTACTTGGCCGTGTAGTTGATGGACTTGGTAGACCACTAGATGGTCTTGGTGCCATTGATGCTGAGAAACACCTAAAATTTGCCGCAGCGCAAATCAACCCACTTGCAAGACGTCCAATCGACTCACCAATGGATGTAGGTGTGCGTGCGATAAATTCGATCGTGACAGTGGGTCAAGGTCAACGGATGGGTCTATTTGCAGGGAGTGGTGTGGGTAAATCGGTACTGCTTGGCATGATGACACGAGGCAGTGAAGCGGATGTTATCGTCGTAGGCTTGGTCGGCGAACGTGGTCGTGAGGTGAAAGAATTTATCGACGAGATTTTGGGCGTCGAGGGTAGGCGTCGCTCCGTTGTGGTTGCTGCTCCTGCCGATGCCTCACCGTTGATGCGCTTAAAAGGCTGTGAAAGTGCAGTGACCATTGCGGAGTATTTTCGAGACCAAGGATTAAATGTACTGTTGTTACTGGATTCAGTGACGCGTTATGCCATGGCGCAGCGTGAGATTGCGCTTGCGGTAGGCGAGCCGCCAGCTACAAAAGGGTATCCGCCTTCCGTGTTTGCAAAGCTCCCAGCTCTGGTTGAGCGTGCAGGTAATGGCGGTGAAGGGCAAGGCTCAATTACCGCATTCTTTACGGTATTGAGTGAAGGTGATGATATGCAAGACCCTATTGCCGATGCTGCCCGGGCTATTTTGGATGGTCATATTGTATTATCACGAGAGCTTGCTGATAGTGGTCATTATCCAGCGATAGATATTGAAAAGTCCATCAGTCGAGTCATGCCTCAAGTGGTATCAGAGGCACACATGCAGCAAGCCAGAGTGCTCAAGCAAGTCTATTCAATGTACCAGCAGAATAAAGACATGATCACCTTAGGTGCTTATCAACGTGGCAGTGACCAGATGTTAGATCAGGCGATAAATATGATGCCTGCAGTGAATAACTTCCTTCAGCAAGGCATGAAAGACGTGATCAATTACGATGAGTGTTTACAAGGCCTCGCTAAGCTACTAGGACAAGCATAATGGCAAATAACAAACTGACTTTATTGCTTAAGCTAGAAAAAGACAAAGAAGATAACCTTCGAGCGAATTTTGTTCAAGCGCAGCAGCACTTAGCAACAAACCAACAACGGCTATCGGGGCTAAACGATTTCCGTCTTGAATACAGCATGCAGCTTCATAGTAAAGCACAACTTGGTCTGTCTAGTGGCGGTTTCAATCAATACCATAACTTTATTAATAAGATTGAGCAGGCTATTGATCAGCAAGCAAAAACGGTCAACACAGCCAAGCAGGTGGTTGAACAACGCCGCAAGCTATGGCTAGCACAGCAGGCTAAAACGAAGGCAATTGAAAAGCTTATCGAGAAGCAAGCCCTCGCAAAGCAAACTCGCCTTGCCAAAGCAGAACAAAAGATGCTCGATGAGTTTGCAACGAATCAGTTTGTACGAAGAGAGCGTGCTTGGTAAGTTGGCTCGAAATATGCTTCTTAATAATTAGCGTTTTATTATTTAAGTAGTCCACTCGTAAAAGTCACTAATATTCATAGTGTTGGTTTTTAACGGTGTATTGCAACGGCAGGACATTGCCACTTTATGAGGTAGCTCTAAGATGAATCTAATGCTTGCATCCATGCTGCAACGAGGCAGTAACGAGGTTGATATTAAAGAAAAATCCCAAGAGACGGACGCCGAGGGTTCTGAAGGTGGCTCTGGGTTTAGTGCTTTAATGGTTGAGTTAGCCGAGCAAGAGAGTGTAAGCAAGCAGGTAAAAGAGTCTGCAGATCCTGTAACCTCAGATCTGGATGCGTCAATAGATAGCGAGGTAGCATCAGATGATGCTCCGCAGTCAGATAGTAAAGCACAAGCCTCTTCTTCTAAGCAGCAAGGCGAAGTACCCACTACTACCGTAAGCTACACTGAAAAAGGTCAGGTAGTTGTGGACAAACCGCTTCCTGACTCACCAGACAATGATTTATATGCTCAGATCAACGCTGCAAAACAGCAAAGCACTTCATTAAGCCAAAACCCAACAGCAATTGCGCAATCAGTCAAAGAGGCATTGGGCAAAGCTTCTTCGGCTGATGAAGAGGTTGAAGCGAGCGATAATGCATCATCTCAAGAGCAGCTACAAGACGAAGCAAGTCCACTCACTCGAGGGGAAAAAGGTCAAGCTGAAAACGCCAGCACTAAAACAAGTACTTTGCTACAACAAACTGCTGCTTTGGATAGTAAAGACGCAGACGGTGAGATTGCCAAACCTTCCTTAAGGGAGAACAGCGCAGAAGCCGAAGAGCAAACGTTACAGCCTAAGCTGCAAAAGGATACTAGTACTCAAGCTATGGTTAGCAATTCAAACGAAAGACGGGAGCCAGATACTGATAAGTCAGTAGGATCTCAAGTTGAAGGTGAATCTAAAACAGTGCAATATAAAACGCCTATAACCGCGGAGAAGTTGGAGTCTGCTCAACCTGTTTCTTCATCTGAAACTAAGCAATCAGAGCAAAAGCAAATCATCTCTGAGGCTAGTGCACAAACTACGAAAGACAACAATTCAGTAGGTACAAAAAGCACTACTGATGTGCAAACCATTGTAGAAAAGTTGACCACGCAGCAACAGCAAGAATTAAAAGCTGTGATGGCTGGTAAGCTTGATATTTATGATGCATCGCCAGCTGTACAAAAAGCCGTAACTCAGTTAATTGGTAAGGGTATTGATCTCGCAAATGTACAGCCGTTTAAAGCATTTGTGTCATCCTCTGTCGTAACACAAACCCCAACAAACATGCCGCAAGAAGCTGCTACAGATGTTAAAAATACTACCCAAGCGTCTTTTAATGTAAATGCCACGCAAGAAAAGTCTAACAATAGTGAGCAGCAGGCTGTGGTAGTTAAAGAGGGTGAGCGTGCTGAAAAAAATATAGCAGTAAATAAATTGGCTAGCGATGAAAAGTTAGCAGCAGAAAAGCAAAATTCAGAAAAACAGGGCTCGGAAAAACAAATAAGTGAAAAGTTAATTGATAAAGAGAATAGTAAGCTGATGCAAGCGGAAGCAAGCATCGCGAAAGAGGCTGGTAAAAATGAGCGTCAACCGGCCAATGTTGCAACATCGACACCTACTCCTGTTAAGCCTGAAGTCGGCAATACAAGTGCACCGCAAGACACGAACTCACTAAACCAAACGCTAAAAGAAGTTCAGCAAATTCAGCAATCTCAGCCTGCAAACCAAAGTACAGCGCAGACAAAACAAACAACAGATGCTAATCTTCAACAGGCAATTAATATTGCGCGTCAAGATGCTGCAAAAGAATTGCATCAACGAGTTGGAATGATGCTAAACCTTAACAATAAAGAAGCTGAAATTCGACTAGATCCACCTGAACTTGGCGCAATGCAAATTCGGATAAAATCCGATGCAGAGCAGGCCCAGGTGAATATTGTGGTGCAAAATCAGCAAGCTAAAGAATTGTTAGAGCAATCTATGCCGAGGTTAAGAGAAATGTTGGCTGAGCAGGGAATTGAACTTGGCGATAGCCATATATCGCACCAGCAAGGTGGAAATACTGACTCCGAGTCACAAACTGCTGGTGGCAATGCGAGTGGGCAGCAAACTTTAAGTGATGAACAGGGGGTTTCTGATACCCCACAACCATCGCAAAAGAGAAATACCGATTCTGCAATAGATTACTATGCCTAACACCTGCTATTATTGTAGTTAATAAAGATCATAAGGGCTTGCTATGGCTGAAGAAACCGACTTAGAAATAGAAGAAACGGGTGGCTCTAAGAAAAAGCTAATCATTATTATTGCCGCTGCGGTGTTGGTATTAGGTGGTGTTGCGGGGTTTTTCTTGTTTTCGGGCTCAGATGCGCCGGAAGAAACCCTAGCAGAAGAAACGACTGCAAGTGAAGTGAAAGCTGAGCAAGGTAGTGCTGCTGAGATGGGGAGTGCACTGTATGTTGCTATGCCTCGCCCCTTTGTTTTCAATGTACCTGGCGCAAGTCGTGATAGAATTGTGCAGATTAAAGTACAGCTGCTGGTCCGTGGCGACGTGAATGAAGAAGTAGCAAAGAAGCACATTCCCTTAATTGAAGGTACGCTACTTGGTGTGTTTTCAACGACTACTGCTGACGAGTTAAGCACGAGTGCTGGTAAAGAAACATTGCGACTAACAGCACTCGATAAAGTCCAAGCGGCAATGGAAGAGGTTGAAGGTAGTAAAGTAATCGAGCGTGTGTTGTTTACTGGCTTTGTAATGCAATAAGGTAGTATTTGTGAGCGATTTATTATCCCAAGACGAAATTGATGCGCTACTCCATGGTGTAGATGAAGTCGAAGAAGACGAAATCGGCGATGGTGATGACGGTGACGGTGCTGGTGCCTTACAATACGATTTTTCGTCTCAAGATAGGATTGTGCGTGGGCGGATGCCGACGCTTGAAATCGTTAATGAACGATTTGCTCGGCATATGCGGATAAGCCTTTTCAATATGATGCGCCGCACTGCTGAGGTATCCATCAACGGCGTACAGATGCTTAAGTTTGGCGAGTATATTCATACTTTGTTTGTTCCTACCAGTTTGAATATGGTGCGCTTTAGACCTTTAAAAGGTACTGGTCTTATAACCATGGAAGCCCGGTTGGTTTTTATCCTCGTAGACAACTTTTTTGGTGGAGATGGTCGCTATCACGCTAAGATTGAGGGGCGGGAGTTTACGCCAACGGAACGCCGTATCGTACAGATGTTACTGAAAATCATCTTTGAAGATTACAAAGAAGCTTGGGCGCCGGTGATGGATGTATCTTTTGAATACCTCGACTCCGAGGTTAACCCCGCTATGGCTAATATTGTATCGCCAACAGAAGTGGTGGTGATTAGCTCTTTTCATATTGAGCTAGATGGTGGCGGAGGTGATTTCCATATTTCGTTACCTTATTCGATGTTGGAACCTATCCGAGAGCTACTTGATGCTGGTGTGCAATCAGATACGGAAGATACAGATCTGCGTTGGAGTAAGGCGCTTCGCGATGAAATTATGGATGTGGAAGTCGAGATTTCTTCTCAACTATTAGAGGTGGACCTATCGCTTGAGCAAATAATGAAGCTTCAAGCAGGTGATGTTATTCCAGTGGAAATGCCTGAGCATGTCACCGTTTTCGTAGAAGAATTACCAACCTTTAGAGCTAAAATGGGCCGTTCTCGCGATAATGTAGCTTTACAGATCAGTGAAAAAATTAAACGTCCAGAATCAGTGAAATCTGAGCTGCATGTGTTTACCAAAGGTGGTAAAAAGCTCGATTCGGATGCTGAGCTGGCAGAATTAGAAGAAGATCTACACCTTTCCGAAGGTGTGGATTTAGATTGGTAGTCGCGAGGTTGAAAAAGCCATATCGCGAAACTAATTATGGAAAACAAATTAACTTAATCAGGTAGTAATCCAATGAGCGATGATCAAGATACTATGGACGAATGGGCAGCAGCACTAGCTGAAGCCGAGGGTGCCGAAGGTGACAGTGAGCCAGCAGTTGCAGAGTTAGATGAACTCAAAGATTCAGCGCCTGCATTATCGTCAGATGAAAAACGTAAACTAGATACAATTTTAGACATCCCGGTGACTATTTCTATGGAAGTAGGCCGTTCTAAAATTAATATTCGTAACTTATTGCAGCTAAATCAAGGCTCTGTTGTTGAGCTTGACCGTGTAGCCGGTGAACCGTTAGATGTGCTGGTTAATGGCACACTGATAGCGCACGGTGAAGTGGTAGTAGTAAACGATAAGTTTGGTATTCGCTTAACAGACGTTATTAGTCAGGTTGAGCGTATTAAAAAGCTACGTTAATGCGTTGGGGTTGGCATATAGCTGTGTACGGTATTGCTGTTCATGCAAGCACTGCCACTGCAACAATTTCAGAGGCAGTTTCAAAACCTTCTGTGGGGGCTGGTAGCTCGGGGTTGAGTGCCGAGTTACTGTCCATGGGATTGTCTTTGATGTTGGTTATCCTACTCATTTTGGGTTTAGCGTTCGTTTTAAAGCGCTTAAACCCTAACATAGTAAACCAAAAAGACTTTAAAGTTATCCGTAGTATATCGCTCGGTACGAAAGAACGTTTACTGGTAATAGAGTTGGATGATAAACAGCATTTACTCGGCGTAACACCTAATAATATCAACTACCTATATCAGTTAGAAACACCACTAGATGATGTTGGCAGAACGCCATTTGCAAATGAGTTACAAAAGTTTTTAGCGGGCAAAGGGAAAGTTGCCAATAACCATAATAAGAAAAATCATGATTAGATTACTGATACTCTGTTTATTACTGTTTTCTGGGGTAGCTTCTGCGGAAGGGATAGAAGCAATAAACGTAACAACAAACCCTGATGGTTCTCAAGAGTACTCAGTAACACTCCAAGTGCTCGCCATTATGACAGCGCTGAGTTTCATTCCTGCAGCTGTTATCATGATGACTTCGTTTACACGCATTATTGTTGTGTTGGCAATTTTAAGGCAAGCAATTGGCCTTCAGCAGTCTCCGTCAAATCAGATCTTACTCGGCCTAACGCTATTTCTAACATTATTTATTATGGCGCCTATCTTTTCACAAATAAATGATCAGGCGGTACAGCCGTATATAAAGGAAGAGATCACTTCAATACAGGCACTTGAGCGCGCTAAAGAACCTATGAAAGCTTTCATGCTGTCACAAACTCGGATTAAGGATCTTGAAACCTTTGCCAAAATAGCAGGATATGACAAGCTTGATAGCCCTGAAGACACGCCATTTATCGTGATTATACCGGCATTCGTTACATCGGAGCTGCAAACTGCTTTTATTATTGGCTTTATGTTCTTTATTCCATTTTTGATAGTTGACTTAGTTGTCGCCAGTGTCTTGATGGCAATGGGTATGATGATGTTATCCCCAATGATAGTGTCCTTACCGTTTAAGATCATGCTCTTTGTGCTTGTCGATGGCTGGAGTCTTGTAATGGGAACGCTCGCAAGAAGCTTTGGACTGGGGGTGTGATGTGGAACCAGAAGTCTTTGTCGATATCTTAAGCGATGCGTTGTTCTTAGTTATTAAATTGGTGTCTGCGATAGTTGTCCCAGGGCTTTTAATTGGCTTAGTTGTTGCTGTGTTTCAAGCTGCGACGTCAATTAACGAACAAACATTAAGCTTTTTACCTCGCCTAATTATCACTATTTTTGCGTTGATCGTTGGTGGCCATTGGCTTACTCAGGAGCTCATGGACTATTTTACCTCCTTGATAATGCGTATTCCTGAAATTGCAGGCTAACCATGGAGTTCACCTTTGCGGTAATCATGCAATGGCTGAGTGATTTCTTACTGCCATTGGTGAGAATAAGTTCAATGATCATGGTAATGGCTGGTCTTGGGGCTCAGAGCGTCCCTGCTAGAATTAAGTTTGCGCTTGCTGTTGTTGTGACCTTTGCCGTAGTGCCTGTTTTGCCCAAATCAGAGTTTACTGATTTGTTCTCCTTTTCGATGATTTTAGTTGTTATTCAGGAGCTTATTACAGGGGTTGCTATTGGCTTTGGTTCATTGCTACTGCTGAATACTTTTATTATTGCCGGGCAAATACTTGCGATGCAAACAGGTCTTGGCTTTGCCTCGGTTGTAGATCCTGCAAACGGATTAAGTGTACCTGCTGTTGGTCAATTTTATTTGATTTTGGCGACATTACTGTTTTTTGTTTATAACGGTCATCTAATGATGATACAAATGGTGGTGTATAGTTTTGAGAGTTTTCCCATCGCCGGAAACTGGTGGGCGGTGGACAACTTCTGGCGAATAGTTAATTGGGGGGGGTGGATGTTCTCTACGGCTCTTGCCCTTGCATTGGCTCCGCTAACTGCAATGTTGATTATCAATATTTCATTTGGGATCATGACTCGAGCCGCGCCTCAGATGAACATTTTCTCTGTTGGGTTTGCATTTACCTTAGTTGCAGGGCTTACCATTATTTGGGCGACGCTAGGAAATTTCTTAGCACAGTTTGAGTTTCAATGGCTTAAAATGATAGAGCTGATGTGCGACCTAATTGGGTGCACGGTATAGGAGTCTGAGATGGCAGAAGATTCCGGTCAAGAGCGCACCGAAGAACCGACCTCGAAGAAAATAGATGACGCTCGGAAAAAAGGTCAAGTAGCCCGTTCAAAGGAACTAGGAACGACCTTTGTTCTACTATTTTCCGCCATCGCCTTATTGATGTATGGCCCAGGAATAGGTAAGGGGTTATATAATGTCATGGGGCGAATGCTTACACTGAACCGCAACGAAACCTACGACACAACAAAAATGTTCGCAGTATGGGCAGAGATTGCTTCAGAATTAATATTTCCGATGGCGATGTTTGTTTTAATAATTGCAATAGCAGGTGTCGTTGGAAACACTTTACTTGGAGGCTTTAACTTTTCTTGGCAAGCGGCTGCACCAAAAGCGAGTAAAATGTCGCCAATGAAAGGGGTTAAACGAATGTTGGGCCCACAAGCTGCGATTGAACTATTAAAGTCAATTCTCAAATTTGTGTTAGTTGCAGGCTTTGCCATTTTGCTTATCAATATGTATTTTGAAGAAATATTGCATTTGAGTATCGAGCAAATCCCATCAAGTATAGAGCATGCGCTAGAAATTATCGCTTGGATGTTTTTAGCGCTTAGTTGCACCATGATTATTATTTCAGCGATTGATGCCCCTTATCAAAGTTATAATCACCATAAGCAGCTCAAAATGACGCTGCAAGAAGTCAAAGATGAATATAAAAACTCAGAAGGTGATCCGCAAATAAAGGCACGGATCCGTCGTACGCAAAGAGAAATGTCACAGCGGCGTATGATGCAAGATGTGCCAGATGCAGATGTTGTCGTTACTAACCCTACTCATTATTCCGTTGCCTTAAAATACGATACCGAACGAGCGGGGGCGCCTATTGTTATTGCTAAGGGTGTTGATGAGCTCGCGATGCAGATTCGAAAAATAGCGAAAGGTAGAGATGTACCCATTGTTGAGTCGCCAGTGTTAACTCGCTCGCTTTATCACACGACCGAGGTGGGAGATCAAATTCCTGAGAAGTTATTCACAGCGGTCGCTCAGGTGCTTGCTTACGTATTTCAGCTCAATCGTTTCAAAAAGGGTAAGGGGAAAAGGCCTACGGCACTTAGCAGTAATTTACCTATCCCTGATGATTTAAAACATTAAAGGTCGCTTCTATAGAATCAGTAATTTATTGGAATACATATTGCAGTAGTTGCTGTGTGTCAATTTTTTGCTTGTGTTAAGTTATGGAATTTAAAGCGGTTTTACAACAACTCAATCGAGATAAAAAAGAATATGCTAAGGGTGTTGGTACTCCTTTGTTGGTACTTGCAGCACTCGGTATGGTTATTTTGCCATTGCCGCCTTTTTTGCTCGATATTCTATTTTCCTTCAACATTGCACTAGCGCTTGTGGTGCTATTGGTGACCGTTTATACGTTAAAGCCACTTGAATTTGGCATGTTTCCAGCGGTGCTACTGATCGCCACAATCATGCGATTGGCACTCAATGTCGCAAGTACCCGAGTCGTGTTACTTGAAGGTCATAATGGTGGCGATGCTGCCGGTAAAGTGATTGAGGCCTTTGGTAGTGTCGTGATTGGTGGTAACTATGCTGTTGGTTTAGTTGTATTCCTGATCCTTATAATTATTAACTTTGTTGTAATTACCAAAGGTGCGGGCCGTATTTCTGAGGTATCCGCACGTTTTACCCTTGATGCTATGCCTGGTAAACAAATGGCTATCGACGCGGACTTAAACGCTGGATTTATCTCTGCGGATGACGCTAGAGCTCGTCGTGAAGAAGTGACTAGAGAAGCCGATTTTTACGGTTCAATGGATGGTGCAAGCAAATTCGTTAAGGGTGATGCTATTGCAGGTATCGTGATCCTTGCCATCAATATAATAGGTGGCCTGTTCGTTGGGATGATCCAGCATGATTTAAGCTTTGGTCATGCGATGGAAGTATATACCATGTTGACTATCGGTGATGGTCTGGTCGCGCAAATTCCTTCTCTCTTACTTTCAATAGGTACTGCAATTGTCGTAACGCGTCAAAATGAATCGCACAACATGGGTGATCAGTTTAAGAACCAACTGGGTAATGAAAAGTCGCTGGCTATTGCTTCAGGTATTTTGATCACTATGGGACTCGTCCCGGGCATGCCACATGTTGCCTTTTTAGGCTTGGGTGTTTTACTTGGTTATATTGCCTATTACACGAATCAACAAAAGAAAAAAGCTGAGATTGAAAAAGCGGAGCAAGCTGCGAAAGGACCTTCCGCAAAAGGTGGTCAACAGCAGGAACAAAAAGAACTTGGTTGGGACGATGTACAACCAGTTGATGTGATAGGATTAGAGGTCGGTTATCGCCTCATTCCTCTGGTTGACCAAGCTCAAGGCGGTGAGCTTCTCAGTCGCATTAAAGGGGTGCGTAAAAAGCTTTCTCAGGAACTTGGCTTTTTGGTACCACCTGTGCATATTCGCGATAATTTAGAGCTGGATCCGAATGCCTACAACATTACTTTAATGGGAGTTGGCTCGGGGACTGGCGAACTAAAGCATGGAGACGAACTTGCAATTAATCCAGGTCAAGTGTTTGGACCGATTAAAGGCATTGAGACGAAAGATCCTGCATTTGGCTTAGATGCGGTTTGGATCAAGCCAGACCAAAAGGATGAAGCGCATTCACTTGGCTACACAGTAGTAGACGCTGCAACTGTGGTGGCAACACATATTAGCCAATTATTAACGAATAATGCGTCACTACTTCTTGGGCATGAAGAAGTACAAAATTTATTAGACATGCTAGCGAAAAGTCACCCACGATTGGTTGAAGGCTTAGTGCCAGATATTTTACCGCTTACTACCGTAGTAAAAGTATTACAAAACCTCCTTAACGAAGGCGTTGCGATTCGAGATATGCGTTCGATTGTGCAAACCTTAGTTGAGTATGGCCCACGTAGCCAAGACCCAGATGTACTAACTGCTGCAGTGAGAATTTCACTGCGTCGATTAATAGTCCAAGATGCAGTTGGGAGCGAAGAAGAAATCCCTGTCATAACATTGGCGCCTGAGTTGGAACAGATGTTGCATCAGTCACTTCAGAACGCAGGTGATGAGGGGGCAGGTATTGAACCTGGCTTGGCTGAGAGGCTTCAAGAATCATTAAGAGAAGCACATCACAACCAAGAAATGCTAGGGGAGCCGTCCATCTTATTAACCTCAGGTATGTTGAGAAGTGTGCTGTCTCGATTTGTTAAGCATACAATTCCAGGGCTTCGAGTGATGTCATATCAAGAAGTACCAGAAGAAAGACAAATCAAGATAGTGAGCTCGGTTGGACAATAGAGGATAAAGGGGCTGTAACATGAAAATTAAACGTTTCTTCGCAAAAGATATGCGTACGGCTTTGAATGAAGTGAAAGAAGAGCTTGGCGCTGATGCTGTCATCATGTCAAATAAAAAGTTAGCGGATGGTGTTGAAATCGTCGCAGCAATTGATAATGACCGTGCCGCTGCACCGGTTAAGCAAGCGCCAGCAACCCGTACAGCAACTCCTAGTGAAGCTCAGACTCGCTTTGTCCGTCCTGAGCCTCGCCAAGCTCAGCCTGTAAAACAAGCACAAGTAGCTGATAGCTTAGAAGCATTGCTTGAGCGCCAAGCACCACGCCCCCGTTCACCAGAACTTGCTTCTATGTTCTCACAGTCGGGTATTGATACTGAGCAAATGTTAAGCAGTCAACGCAAGGCACAGACTGAAGCTCCGGCATACCAAGCGAAGCCACAGCAATCTCGCCGCCAATCTTTTGACTTCGAGGATGATGCTTTTGAGCAACCACAGCAGTGGGGAGAGTCTGATGAATTGGACAATGGTTTTGGTGATGATTTACCCGAGCTAAATGCCAAGCCTGACGAAATGAGTGCAATGCGTGAAGAGATGAACGCAATTCGTCAATTACTTGAGCATCAAGTATCAGGACTAATGAAGCAAGAAATGGCTCGTCGTGATCCAACCCGCGCGTGTCTTGTAGACCGTCTTGAAGGAATGGGCATAGACAAAGATGTTGCTGAACAAATGGCATGCTTTATCCCTGATGATGTTTCTCGTAAAGAAGCTTGGAATGCCTTGTTAAACATGGTGATAAACCAAATGCACACCACTAACAATGATATTCTCCGCCAAGGTGGCGTATTCGCTATGGTGGGTCCAACTGGTGTTGGTAAAACCACAACGGTCGCAAAATTAGCGGCGCTAGGCGCACAAAAATACGGTGCAGATAAAGTGGCGTTGATAACTACTGATACCTATAGAATTGGTGCTTACGAGCAATTAGCGACCTATGGTAGAATCATTGGTTGTCCAGTTAAACAAGTTAAAGATGCAAATGAACTTGCAGAAGTGCTTTATCATTTACGAAATAAACGTCTAGTATTAATAGATACGGCGGGAATGAGTCAAAGAGATTTGCGCTTAACTGAACAGTTAAATACACTTATGCGTAGCGCAAGAGTGGATATTCGTAGTTACTTAGTACTGAGTGCAACAGCACAAATGAATGTGTTACAAGAAACCGTACGGCACTTCAAAAAAGTAAATTTAAGCGGTTGTATTTTCACAAAACTTGATGAAAGTCTAAGTTTAGGTGAGATAATTAGCATAGCGATTCAAAATCGCTTGCCAATAGGGTATCTTACCAACGGTCAGCGAGTGCCAGAAGACATTCGCGTAGCAAATGCTCAAAAGCTAGTAAAAAAGGCTGAGCAATTGTATTTAAAAAGAATAAAAGCACAGCACTCTCGACGTGTACCAGTAGCGTCAGAGTCAGTAGGAATGTATGATTAACACAGTTTTAGATCAAGCAAGTGGCCTGCGTAGAATGAGTCAAAATAGCAACCAGGGTGTAAAAGTAATAGCCGTGACCGGTGGTAAAGGTGGGGTGGGTAAAACTAATGTCTCACTCAATACTGCTATCGCTATGGGTCAACAAGGACAAAGAGTCCTAGTTCTGGATGCGGACTTGGGCTTGGCAAACTGTGATGTAATGTTAGGTCTTCGAGTAGAAAAAAATCTGTCGCACGTGTTGTCGGGAGAGTGTGAACTTGATGAAATTCTTGTAGAGGGGCCCGCAGGTATCAAAATTGTACCGGCGACCTCTGGCTCTCAAAATATGGTAGAGTTGACTCCAGCAGAACACGCCGGGCTTATTCGCGCTTTTAGCGAACTTAACACTCAATTCGATGTATTAATTGTTGATACCGCAGCAGGTATCTCTGATATGGTCCTGAGTTTTTCTCGGGCTGCACAGGATGTGATGGTCGTCGTGTGTGATGAACCAACCTCTATTACCGATGCTTATGCATTGATCAAAGTGTTAAGCAGAGAGCATGGTGTCTATCGTTTTAAAATTGTTGCCAATATGGTCCGCAGCATGCGTGAAGGGCAAGAATTATTTGCTAAACTTTCAAAAGTTACAGATCGTTTTCTAGATGTAGCACTGGAGTTAGTGGCCACCGTACCGTTTGACGAAAACATGCGTAAATCCTCTCGTAGACAAAGAGCTATCGTAGATTTATTTCCGAGCTCCCCAGCCGCGATTGCGATTAAGGGGCTTGCCGCTAAAGCAGTTAAATGGCCAATTCCTCATCAACCTTCCGGTCATCTAGAATTTTTCATTGAACAACTTGTAAACGGGTGATTATGGCTTCTCCGGTCAACAGAGCTGCGGGATATCAAACTTCAGAGCATCTTCACAAGGTGGTCGAACGGCATGCTCCACTGGTGAAAAAAGTGGCGTGTCACCTGATAGCTCGACTTCCGGCAAGTGTGCAACTCGACGATCTCATCCAATCGGGGATGATTGGGTTGATTGAAGCATCTAAAAATTTCGATGCCTCTAAAGGAGCTAGTTTTGAGACCTTTGCGGGGATCCGTATTCGAGGCGCGATGTTGGATGAAATTCGCCGTGGCGATTGGGCTCCGCGTTCCGTACATAAAAATAGCCGAATGGTGGCTGAAGCTATCTCCGAGCTAGAATCTCTCCTTGGTCGAGAACCAAAAGACACTGAAATCGCTGAAAAACTTGATATATCTCTAGATGAGTACCATCATATTTTACATGATGTAAATGCAAGCAAAGTCATCGGGATTGAGGATCTTGGGGTTGATGAAGATGTGATAACCCCTGCAAACAGCGATTTTGCGCTAGACAAACCGTTTAATAACGTTAAAAATGAGCGTTTTAACGAGTCTTTAGTAAATGCGATCAAAGCGTTACCCGAAAGAGACGCTTTAGTTTTGTCACTTTACTATAACGACGAAATGAATTTAAAAGAGATTGGCGCCATTCTTGATGTTAGTGAATCTCGAGTAAGTCAAATTCACGGTCAGGCAATGATAAAGCTTAAAGCTAAAATCAATGACTGGATAAATTAGAGTACATAAAATAGTTGGGTTCGAACCTCACTGGAGGAAGTTTTGGATAAGAACATGAAAATTCTCGTGGTTGATGATTTCTCTACTATGAGAAGAATAATCAAAAACCTATTAAGAGATTTAGGCTTTACCAATGTTCAAGAAGCTGATGATGGTAGTACAGCACTTCCGATGCTACAAAATCAGGAGTTTGACTTTGTAGTAACTGATTGGAATATGCCGGGCATGCAAGGTATTGATCTGCTTCGTGCAATACGAGCGGATGAAAAACTTAAGCACATTCCAGTGTTGATGGTTACCGCAGAAGCGAAAAAGGAACAAATAGTTGCAGCAGCGCAAGCTGGAGTTAACGGATATATTGTCAAACCGTTTACAGCTGGCACGCTTAAAACTAAGCTTGAAAAAGTATTTGAGCGACTAGGCTAACAGCAAGGGGATATGGCCTATGTCTGTAAATGCTGCGCCTCAAATTACACTTGAACAAGCAAAACAACTTGTCGAGCTTTTAGAGCAGGGTGAACAAGAAAAAGCTGACCAGCTGATTTTAGAAGCTGCTAACAAAGAGCAATCGGAGCTATTTGCAGAAGTTGGAAAGCTAACTCGTCAGTTGCACGAATCTTTAAAGAACTTTGAACTAGATACTCGGCTTGCAGATCTCACAACAGAGGCTATTCCTGATGCAAAGCAGCGCCTTAATTATGTTATGGAAATGACGGAAAGCGCTGCAAACAAAACGATGGACGCAGTCGAAGAAAGCTTACCTCTTGCGCAGAATCTTGCGGATGAGTTAGCGCAAATAAAGCCCACTTGGGATAGGTTGATGAGTAGGGATATTCAACTCGGTGAGTTTAAATCTCTGTGTCATGATCTCGACAGCTTTATGCAGACTTCAAAGACACGGACAGACGAATTACAAGGTTTAATGACCAACGTTCTGATGGCACAAGACTATCAGGATTTGACAGGACAGGTTATCCGTCGTGTTATTGAGCTTGTGAGGGAAGTAGAAGATAGTCTCATTCACCTTCTAACTGTGTTTGGCACTTCAGATGAAGCACCTGCCGTTGCAGAAAAAACGAATGAAAATGAAATAAAAACAACTGAGACTATCAGTAATGAATTGTCTGGACCTGAAGGTCCAATTATTGACGCTGAATCGCGAGATGACGTGGTTTCTGGTCAAGACGAAGTCGATGACTTGCTATCTAGTTTAGGCTTCTAGTTGGAGAGTGTGTATGAGCTTTGAAGTCGATGAAGATATCTTGCAGGACTTTCTAGTTGAAGCAGGTGAAATATTAGAACTGTTATCTGAACAGCTTGTTGAACTAGAAAATAATCCTGAAGATAAAGAACTTCTTAACGCGATTTTCCGTGGCTTCCATACCGTAAAAGGTGGGGCTGGTTTTCTCGGTATGACTGAACTGGTTGATGCCTGTCACGGTGCGGAGAACGTGTTTGATGTATTACGACAAGGACAGCGAAAAGTAACTTCGGAATTGATGGATGTTATTTTGCAATCTTTGGATACTATCAACGAAATGTTCGCTTGTATTCAAAACCGGGAGGAGCCAGAAGCTGCTGATCCTGTGTTGCTTGAAACACTCCACAAACTTAGCCAGCCCGCTTCTGAAGACGAAGTCAATGAGGTGATTGACGAACCTGTTTCTGAGCCAGAACCTTTGGTGCCGGATTTAAATGCAGATGATATTTTATTCGATGCAGATGTTGGCTCAGATACTGATAGTAGTTCAGGCATTGATGAGATAACGGAAGAAGAGTTTGAAAATCTGCTAGATGAATTACATGGTGCTGGTAATGGTCCCGCTGTAGTTCCAGCGACTAAAACTGAAACTGTGTCAACCTCGGATGATGGTGACATCACTGATGATGAATTCGATAACCTTTTAGATGAACTCCATGGTGTTGGTAAATTTGGTAGTGCACCAAATACAGAAGACCCGGTGACTTCGCAAGCCAGTGAATCTGAAGCTAAGCAAACTTCAACCGACGGGGGGAATGCGCCTGCTGGTGATGAAGAAATCACTGATGATGAATTTGAAGCTTTGCTTGACGAGCTGCACGGTAAAGGGAGTGCACCTAAAGCAGTGGATGAGTCGCCCGCAAAAGCGTCAGAGAGTAAACCTGTTCAACCTGAGCCAGTTAAAGCTGCGCCAGCGCCGAAACCAGCCCCGAAGCCTGCGCCTAAAGCGGAAATTAAGTCTGCAGCTCCTACACCACAAAAAGAGCCTGACGCTGCAAAAGCCTCAGCACCTGCAGCTGCAAAGAAACCTGCTGCGCAAGCTGAGACTACAGTTCGAGTTGATACTAAACGTCTTGATGAAATCATGAATATGGTTGGTGAATTGGTGTTGGTTCGTAATCGATTGGTTAGCTTAGCCAATAACACCAATAGCGAAACCATGGGGAAAGCCATTTCAAACTTAGATGTAGTGACCGCAGACTTACAGGGCGCCGTGATGAAAACGCGGATGCAGCCAATCAAAAAGGTTTTTGGCCGTTTCCCTCGAGTTGTACGAGATCTTGCACGAAGCTTGAAAAAAGAGATCAACTTAGTTTTACAAGGTGAAGAGACAGATTTAGATAAGAATCTTGTTGAAGCGCTTGCAGATCCATTAGTTCACTTGGTTAGAAACTCAGTGGATCATGGTATTGAAATGCCTGATGTACGTGAAGCTTCGGGCAAAGCAAGAATGGGAACCGTTACCTTATCTGCATCACAAGAAGGAGATCATATACTTCTTACCATTCGTGATGATGGTGCCGGTATGGATCCTGAAAAGCTCAAGAAAATAGCTATCAATAAGGGAGTTATTGATTCTGACCAAGCGAGCAGATTGTCTGATACTGAAGCCTATAATCTGATCTTTGCACCAGGTTTTTCAACGAAAGAACAAATTTCAGACATTTCAGGCCGTGGTGTCGGGATGGACGTTGTTAAAACGAAGATCACGCAATTGAATGGCTCGGTAAATATCCAATCAGAACTGGGTGTTGGTACCGTATTAGAGATAAAAGTACCGCTTACATTGGCTATCTTGCCTACCTTGATGGTGGTAGTGGGTGAGCAAACATTTGCGTTACCACTTGCTGGTGTGAACGAGATATTCCATTTAGATTTGACTAAAACGAATGTGGTTGATGGTCAACTGACTATCATCGTGAGAGAAAAAGCGATCCCGCTGTTTTATCTTGAGCATTGGTTAGTGAAAGGTGCCAACAGGAGCATGAGAAAGGCGGAAGGCCATGTCGTCATTGCGCAAATTGGTACCAAGCAAGTCGGTTTTGTGGTCGATTCTCTGATAGGTCAAGAGGAAGTTGTAATAAAACCATTAGATGCATTGTTACAAGGTACACCAGGTATGGCCGGTGCTACTATCACATCCGATGGTGGCATTGCGCTAATCCTTGATGTTCCCAACTTATTAAAACACTACGCCTAATTTTATTAGGCGTAGTTCGAATTCTAGAGCAGCATTTGCTGCTCTGCTGTAGAGCAAAATAAAAGAGCGTTGCCAATGGCAGTTAAAGTGTTAGTCGTAGACGACTCAAGTTTTTTTCGTCGTCGAGTCAGTGAAATTTTGGAAAAAGACAATGAAATCAAGGTTATAGATTTCGCTGTTAATGGAAAGGAAGCGGTTGAAAAAGCCGCTTCATTGCGTCCAGACGTAATTACTATGGACGTAGAAATGCCTGTGCTTGATGGGATCAGTGCGGTGAAGCAGATCATGCAGGCTACACCGACCCCAATCTTAATGTTTTCTTCGCTTACTCGTGAGGGCGCGAGTGCTACGTTAGATGCACTGGATGCTGGCGCCGTTGATTTCTTACCGAAAAAGTTTGAAGACATCGCTCGTAATAGCGAAGAGGCAATTAAATCATTACAAAATAAAGTTAAGGAAATAGGCCGTCGCCGTGTTAGCCGCTTTACTCGCCCTAGTATCACGACTCCACCTAAGCGAGTCGAACCTAGAGCAACTCGCACTGACACAGGAAGAGCAACGATCCCTCAACCGGATAGAAGTTTTCAGAGACCGGTATCTGGTGGCTCGTCGAATACCGCGAGTGTTAGAGCGTCGGGTAAAAGATATGGGTTGGTTGCAATTGGCACGTCAACAGGTGGACCCGTTGCGCTGCAAACGATATTGACGCAGTTGCCTGCGAACTTCCCTCATCCAATTTTACTTATCCAGCATATGCCTGCCGCGTTTACGCCTGCGTTTGCAGCAAGATTAAATAGCTTATGCCAGATTAAAGTTAAAGAGGCGGAACAAGGGGATAGATTAATGCCTGGCGTGGCCTATTTAGCCCCAGGTGGCAAGCAAATGCTGGTTGAAAGTCGCGGTGGTAGTAAAACACTTAAAGTGTTTGAGGATGATAGCCCACGGATCACCTACAAACCTAGCGTTGATGTGACATTTGCGAGTGTTGCAAAAGCTTATGGCAGCGACACGTTAGCAATTGTCTTAACGGGAATGGGCGCAGATGGCCGAGATGGCGCTCGTATGCTAAAGCAGGTGGGGGCCACTATTTGGGCGCAAGATGAAGCGACTTGTGTTGTGTACGGCATGCCTCAAGCAGTCGCCGGCGCTGGACTTTCTTCGGATAGTATCGCCCTACAAGACTTTGCTGCGAGAATTAATAAAGAAGCAGGTAACCAATAGACTAAGCTATTACTTGGTTGCTCTGCTTGAAGCTTGTAAATATCAAACGTCTAAAAAGAATAAATAACACTGAGTTGGTATAGTATCTATTGAATGAAATCAATAGTGATAAGCGAAGGAATATAGAGTGAAAATTTGGACAGTAGCAAATCAAAAAGGTGGCGTGGGTAAAACCACGACGACGGTAAGCTTAGGAGGCATTCTTGCTGAACAAGGTTACCGAGTTTTGCTTATTGATACCGATCCTCATGCTTCACTGACATATTACTTTGGTATTGATTCTGAAGAGCTAGAAGTCAGTGTGTATGATATTTTTGCACGCGGCAGCAGTATGACGAGTGAAGAAATTTTACAGTCTCTTTGCCCATCAACTATTGAAAATCTTGATATTTTGCCTGCCACTATGGCCATTGCTACGCTCGATCGTAGTATGGGTAATAAAACGGGTATGGGGCTTATCTTAAAGAAATCGCTCGAAAAAATAGCGGATCAATATGATTATGCTATTTTAGACTGTCCACCCGTACTTGGTGTGTTGATGGTCAATGCGCTAGCAGCGAGTGAGCGAATTTTAGTACCGGTTCAAACTGAATTTTTGGCGTTGAAGGGACTAGATAGAATGATGCGCACGATGGAGCTAATGCAGTCTTCACAGCAGAAGCAGTATCAATACACCATTATTCCAACAATGTATGATAAACGGACCAAAGCGTCGTTGGAGGCGTATAAAACGTTGTTGGCAACATACAAAGAGGCCGTTTGGCCAGGCGTGGTGCCCGTAGATACCAAGTTTAGGGATGCGAGCCTTGCACAGCAGGTCCCAGTACAGTTTTGTCCTAAATCGCGAGGCGTATTTGCGTATCGTGCACTATTGGACTACCTAAAGCAGTTAAGCTAGAGAACATAATGAGTAAGCATTTATTTGCAAATGAAAAGGTGATGAAGCAGTATCTTGGCGCCCTGTTACAAGAGGAACCAGAGATTGAACAATGCGAATTGTCGCCGGTTGCAAAGCTGCTTGAGCAAGTAAAAGAGCCAGAACCAGAGCTAGAAACGACAGAACCCCTAGCTGTGGTGGCAATCGAGCCTCAGGAACAGGTAAGTGATGTTATTGAAGAACAATCGAGTAAATTAGCTCAAGATCTTGAAGTCACTGAAAATACATCTATTATCAAAGAACAGGCAACGATAGAATCCGTCTCGGCAAGGGATGCCTATCAAGAAGGTGAATTCCAAGCATTGTTTTTTGAAGTGGCAGGCTTGACACTGGCGGTTCCGCTGAAATCACTTGGGGGAATACACCAACTGGGCGAAGTCAATCAACTCTTTGGTAAACCTAAATGGTTCAAAGGCGTCATGCTAAATCGTGAAGAAAAGCTCAATGTTGTTGATACTGCGCGATGGGTAATGCCTGAAAAATTAACACCAGAATTAGAAGATGCTCTGGATTACCAGTATTTGATTACGCTTGGGGATAGTAACTGGGGACTGTTAGCTGAAAAACTAGTCAACAACCTAACACTCAAGCCTGAAGACATAAAGTGGCGCACAGCAGATGGTAAACGTCCTTGGTTGGCTGGGGTGATTAAAGAAAAAATGTGCGCACTGATTGATGTAGAGAATTTAAACCGTTTGCTAGAACAAGGCCTCGATAGTCGAGAGCAGTAACTAGTATATTGATGGAGTGAAACCATGAGCCAAGATAGACTACTTTCTGCAGACAAAAATGCTGATAGTAATGATGAAGTATTGCAATGGGTTACTTACAAGCTTGAAGAGGAAACTTACGGTATCAATGTAATGCAAGTGCAAGAAGTATTGCGTTATACCGAAATTGCACCAGTCCCAGGTGCACCAAGCTACGTGCTGGGGATCATTAATCTGCGTGGTAACGTTGTAACGGTTATAGACACGCGAGCTAGGTTTGGCCTGCAAAGTGCAGAAGTCACGGATAATTCAAGAATTGTGATTATCGAAGCCGAGAAGCAAGTTATTGGTATATTAGTCGATAGCGTTGCTGAGGTGGTTTACTTACGTAGCTCGGAAATTGACAGCGCGCCAAACATTGGCACAGAAGAAAGCGCTAAGTTTATCCAAGGCGTATCAAATCGAGAAGGCGAGCTATTGATCTTAGTCGATCTTAATAAGCTATTAAACGATGATGAATGGGATGAGCTGAGTCATATCTAGATGTCTGAAGTAGTAAACGCACAAACAGTTTTACTCGTCATATCAATAACCTCAAGCATACTTGCATTAGTATGCTTGAGGTTTGTTTTTGTGATGGGTAAAAAACTACAGAATGCGCAGGGTCAAACAGCGCAACTTTCGAGCTCACTAAAAGGGGCTGAGCAACAAATAGCAATATTACGTAGCGAAGTTGCAGAGTTACGCGCCAGTATCATGAGTATTGGTAAGCGGGTGGTCGCAACCGAGCAAGAATTAAATGATGTTGCGAATCAGCAAGCAGCACAAAAATATGATGACCCCGACGCAAAAATGTATTCTCGCGCCGTGAAAATGGTGGAACTTGGCGCTGATATTGAAGAAGTAATGCGCGAGTGTGAGCTGCCAAGAGCAGAAGCAGAGCTGCTCATGTCTTTACATAACAAATCAAAATAATCGTCTAGAAAGTAGCAAGCTAGAAAATTTTGGCTATGCCTTTATATCTAGCTTGCCACGAAAACCTTCCCAGCCAGGTGGAAATTTCCCACGCATAATGTAAGAAAAGGCGATGAGTTCAGCAATCACATAGTAGAGCTCCCTTGGGATTTCTTGGTGTAACTCAAGCGCACTAAGTGTTTGTGCTAATGATTCATCTTCATGGATCATGATGTTTTTCTCTTTTGCCAGCGCAATAATTTCCTCTGCCAGCTCGCCATATCCTTTAAAGGTAACCTGAGGTGCGCTTCCAGCTTCATATAACAGTCCAATAGCAGATTTTTGTGTCATCTCTTTTACACCTTAATGTTGATAATTGCGTGTTCATTAAAGAACTTATCTTGAAAGCTGGCTTCTTCCCTAAGGCCTATCTCAGCGACTTGCAGCCCATGTGATGCTAACTTATGCCTGAGCGTTGTCAAATGTGGTTCTGCGAGCTTCTTGACCTGATTAGAAGTGGCTACCAACGCGCATTCTAGGGCTTTATCCATCAGCTCTGCTTGGGCATGGATCTGACCTTTCTCTGCAAAATCAAAACAAAGACGAATAAACCACACAGATTTCTCTGGCATGCCAGGTTTTGGCGACTTTTTATATTCACCTATTTGTAATTGTGTTTGCTGTTGCTCTTGTCCTACTTTAGTGGGGAAGAGCAGGTTAACAATCAACTGCGCTTCGCTGTCTTGTTTGGCAGAGTTGGTCGCTGTAGTGTGTGATTGTTGCGGTTGTAATTGGTTATGTAATTGCCCCAATTCGTTTAACAGCTCTTTTGCTTGTGGCTGTTGTAACGCGTCTGCTGTTTGCCTGGGAGAGAGCAACTTCAGCTGCGGTAGCAGTGCATCCAGCAAAGCTTGTATTTTTTGTGTTGCTTGATCATTACTCTGAGCTAGGTTTGCCACCTGACTACCTAATAGTGACACAATTAAACGGTCTAACATTTGTGTAAAGCTCGATTGAGTTAAACTTGTTGGCGTGTTGGCAAAGGTTGCCATGCCCAGTTGGCTTTCTAACTGGTTTTTAATGGTAATCGCGTTGACCGAGCGCTCATCAAGCAAACGCGTAAATGCTTGGTTGACTAATTTCTGTAACTCAGGCGTCTGTTTGAATGTTTCTGCTTTTGTGAGCCTTTCAATAGTTGCAGAAGCTTGGTGTAGTATATTTTGTGTGTTTTCTTTTTTTTGTTCGGCCTTAGCCATGGGCAGTGCAAGCAGGGCTTCAATAATCCCTTTAATTTGATTGCTGGTAGGCTGTGGTACTGGGGAAGGCGTAGCGGTTATTTGCTTGCCTTGTGATTGTGTAGATTGCAATTGGAATATTTTAGCAGAATCTACAGGTGTAGAGCTCGCTTTACGATAAAGCGGCCGCTCTAAGACTTGTGTCAGCTGTTCAGTTTGCTTATTGTTAAGCGATTGTTTACCTGTGAGGGTGTCCAATAATAAGGACAGAGCCTTTTGTTTCACCTCAAAATCGACTGGTGGCGCTTGATATTTTGGTGTCGCTGCGAGCTGGTGTTGTAAATAGTGAGCAATAGAGTTGGCTAACTTTTCGCTTTGCAAAGGTACGTGACTTTTTTGCAGTGGTAACGGTTGCTTTGCCATCAGCTCTGTAAGATTAAGTTTTATTTGGTTTGTGAGTTGTTGTAGTGGGGTGCTTGGTTTATTCTCGTTGTGAGCACTCACTATCTCACTTTGCGCAAATAATCTTGAGGCCGAACGCTTCGATATATCACTTTGGTCGTTTTTTAGCTGAGAGTTCGCGGATTGATTGAGCTGATTTGTGAGTGGCTTCCCAAAAGGTCTTCCGATCAGGACTTGCAACGCTTTTACTACCGTTGACTTAATTTGTTGCAGATTGACTTCTATTAGCGGTTTGTCATACGCCAGCGTATGTACTGATGCTAAGCGTGACTCAAGCTGTGATGGGGCTTCCTTACTAACCGCGCTTACCTGTTGCAGCAAAGCGCTAAGCGGCTTTATGGTTTCTACTTTTACTTGCTGCGCAGGTTTAGTGATATCAATTCCATTGAAAGCCGTTTTTACTTCGCCCTTTTGCCATGTGGTGGCGGCCGGCCAGTTACTGCTAATTGGCGATAAGATTACAGGACGGTCATTAATTTTAAGTGTTAATCCGCTTGGCTGCGGTTTTATCTCAACGCTGCTAAGTTGACTAGAGATAAGTTTTGCAATCATTGACTTAGGTAAAGCCGTATTAAACAGCAAGTCTTTAAATTGATTGACGACTTGCAAGGAGACATTACTTTGTTGGGCACTAAGGTGGGCAATGAGTTTGTTTTCACTTGCGAGCAATTGTGCCACGGCTTGTGGAAGCGGTACTTTTAAATCAAGCGCCTTGATGTGTAATGTGGTGTCTGGCAACGTGGTTGCTGAAGACTGTACTACTGGGCTTGACGTATGCGTCTTTAGCGTCGTTAAAATATCAAAAAGCTGTTTTGTCAGCGTTACTTGCGCTTGTAATTTGGGCGTTTGAAAGGTGACCATCTTGCCAGTTTCATCGATACTAACCTGTGCTTCTGGAAGCTGATTGGGCTGAGTTGGAGGCTTAAGCGCAAGTTGGATAGTTTGCCAGCGGCCATCAATTGCCACATCCATTTTTAGTTTATCGTTACTAATTTGGATATTCTTTGCTGCAAACGGTTGGTTTTTGGCTAAGTCTAATCTCGATACTTCGCTATTATCTGTGCTTATCACAGATGCTGTCGTCGTATTTGTCGTAATTGGCAGCTTATTCATTATTTTAAATCAAATTTTCGCTAATCGGTCGCATCGGATTATTCGTATTACCATACCATTATGTTAGACTAACGCCCAATTTTAGGTAAAGAGAAGCCCAAGTTTGCTAGAGATAGACGCCGTCACTTGTACCAAACAAGATAGATGCTTGTTTGACTCATTAAGTTTCACTCTCCATGCGGGGCAGATCATGCAAATTGAAGGCCCAAATGGTGCCGGAAAAACCTCTTTGTTGAGGATCATTGCTGGATTCGCTAGAGCGGACGAAGGGCAGATCCGCTACAACAGCACTGATATCCGTGATGATTATGATTCATTCGCAGCCGATTTATTATTTATTGGTCATAAGACAGGTGTCAATCAACAACTTAGTGCCTACGAAAATGTCCAACATTGGCTTATGGTTCACGGCGCTCAGGCAGATGAAGAAGAAGTTTATACACTGCTTGCTAAGCTCGGCTTAATCGGACTTGAAGATGTACCTGTGCGAACGTTATCTGCGGGTCAGCAGCGCCGTGTAGCGTTAGTACGTTTGTGGCTAAATCAAGCCAAGCTTTGGGTGCTAGATGAACCATTTACTGCGCTGGACAAAAAAGGGGTCGCCATGTTGCAAACCCAATTTCAGTCTCATCTCGACAAGGGGGGCGCCATTTTATTGACGACCCACCAAGATCTCACCGCACACTTTGCACAGTTACAAACTTTGGCGTTGGAGTACCGTTTGTAATGCAGACTCAACATTCTTATTGGTTAGCTTTTAAATCGGTTTATGCCAAAGATGTGACCTTGGCTTTTAGACAACGCGCTGAGATAGTCAATCCGCTGTTGTTTTTCTTAATCGTGATCACCTTATTTCCGTTAGCAATTGGACCCGAACCTGCGCTGCTTACCAGAATGGCACCGGGTATTATTTGGGTAGCGGCGCTTTTATCGACTATGTTAGGTCTAGATAAATTATTTAGGGACGATTACAACGACGGCTCATTAGAGCAATTGATTGCTTCACCTTATCCTTTATCGCTATCAGTATTAGCAAAAGTAGCAGCGCATTGGACAGTCAGTGGTTTGCCAATGGTGGTGCTTGCGCCCTTGTTCGCGCTGTTAATGAATCTCGAGTCGCAGTCTCTTAATGCGACTGTATTGACCTTACTGATAGGTACACCGTTATTAAGTTTTATTGGGGCTATTGGCGCAGGACTCACCGTTGCATTGCAAAAGGGTGGCATTTTAATGAGTTTACTCGTCCTTCCGCTTTATATCCCCGTATTGATTTTTGCAACGTCCGCCATAGATACCAGTAGCATGTCTTTAGCGTATGGTGGTCAACTTGCAATCCTTGGTGCGATGCTTGCCGTCGCAATTGTCGCCGCACCAATTGCCATATCGTCAGCTTTAAGAGTGAGTGTAAGTTAAAATGTGGAAGTGGTTACATCCTTATGCCAAAGCGGAGCGTGCTTACCAACTGTGTAACACCTTGCTTCCTTACTTTGCCGTGATTGCGGTAGTGGGCTTAATTGTTGGATGGGTTTGGGGGTTAGCCTATGCGCCAGCCGACTACCAACAAAAAGATAGCTATCGTATTATCTTTATTCATGTGCCATCGGCTATTTGGTCGATGGGTGCATACTCTTCTATGGCTATTGCAGCTATTGTTGCCTTGGTATGGCAAATTCGAAATGCTGAACTGGCGGTAATCGCCATTGCGCCAATTGGTGCGGCAATGACCGCGATTGCGTTAATCACTGGTGCTGCTTGGGGTAAACCTATGTGGGGCGCTTGGTGGGTCTGGGATGCAAGATTGACTTCAGAGCTTATCCTATTGTTTTTGTACTTTGGTGTTTTATCTCTATATCACGCTTTTGAAGATAAAAAATCAGGTGGTCGAGCTGCCTGTATCCTTGCCATTGTCGGGGTTGTTAATCTGCCTATTATTCATTTCTCAGTAGAATGGTGGAATACGCTGCATCAGGGGTCAACTATCACCAAATTTGATACTTCAGCGATTGATCCTTCCATGTTGTGGCCTTTGCTTATCAACATAGTGGCGTTTGCAGGTGTGCTTGGCGTGGTTACGCTAATTCGTTTGAAAAATGAAATTTTACGAAGCGAGCAACACCGTCCTTGGGTCCGCGAATTAGTGAATAGGGGTTAATCATGCAGTTTGAATCCTTCAGTGAATTTTTAGCCATGGGTGGCTATGGCTTTTATGTTTGGCTCTCATTTGGCTCATGTGCGTTAATACTGGCTGGTATTTTAGTCGGCTCTATCTTGGATGGTAAGAAGCTAAAGCAAGCAGTTAAAGCGCAAATGGCAAGAGAAGCACGCATTAAAAAAGCAAAAGAGGAGTCGCAAGCATGAATCCTAGACGCAAAAAAAGATTATTCACCGTTATAGCCGTTATCTTTGGTATTGGCGCGGCGGTCGGGCTTACGCTTTACGCACTACAAGAAAATATTAATCTGTTTTACACGCCGAGCGAGCTTGTTGAAGGTAAAGGTGAGTTAAAAGAAATACCGCAGATAGGCCAGAAACTGCGTATTGGTGGTATGGTTGTGCCAGGTTCCGTGGTGCGTGATGAAACGTCTTTAGATGTGTCATTTAAACTTATCGACACCGGTCCTATGGTTACTATCCGTTATAAAGGCATTCTTCCTGATCTATTCCGTGAAGGCCAAGGTATCGTAGCACAAGGGACATTAGTTGAGTCTAATGTAGTCGAAGCGTTTGAAGTGCTTGCCAAACACGATGAAGAGTATATGCCATCAGAAGTGGCAGAAGCCGTGAAAGGCATTAAGCACGAAAAGCCAAAATATAATTTAAACAGCGAGAACTAAGATGGTCCCAGAAATAGGTTACTTCGCCTTAGTTCTGGCGATGGCATTGAGCTTATTACTGTGTATTTTCCCATTGTGGGGTGCTTACACTGGTAATTTAAGGCTGATGAAAGCCGCCCCTTCACTGGCTGTGGGTCAGTGTATCCTCGTGGTGTTTTCATTTTTGGTGCTGATTTACATCACATTAATGGATGACTTCACAGTTGAATATGTGGCACATCATTCGAGTAGCACCTTGCCTTGGTATTATAAAATCACTTCAACTTGGGGAGGGCACGAAGGTGCAATCTTACTATGGTTGGTGATGCAATCCATGTGGACCATGTTGGTTGCGGTGATGTCAAAATCGTTACCATGGGTATTGCGAGCGCGTGTGCTAGGTGTACTCGGCTTTTTAGGTGTGGGCTTTATGCTTTATACCCTTTGGATGTCGAGTCCGTTTGAACGTTTGCTTCCTTACTTTCCTGTTGAAGGGCGTGATTTAAACCCATTGCTGCAAGACCCTGGCATGATCATTCATCCGCCACTCCTTTACATGGGTTATGTGGGCTTATCCGTGTCTTTCTCTTTTGCAATTGCTGCGCTTTTAACCGGTAAACTTGATAACACTTGGGCTAAATGGTCACGTCCTTGGACAATGGCTGCATGGGGCTTTCTTACGCTAGGTATTACCATTGGCAGTTGGTGGGCGTACTCAGAGCTAGGCTGGGGCGGTTGGTGGTTCTGGGATCCAGTAGAGAACGCTTCACTGATGCCTTGGCTTGTCGCAACCGCTTTATTGCATTCACTCGCAGTAACAGAAAAGCGTGGTGTGTTTAAGTCTTGGACAGTGCTACTTGCTATCACTGCATTTAGTTTATGCTTACTTGGCACCTTTATCGTTCGCTCAGGCATTATCGTTTCGGTGCATGCGTTTGCAACCGATCCTGACCGTGGTTTATATATCCTGTCCTTCTTGGCAGTGGTTGTAGGTGGTAGTTTAGCACTATACGCAATGCGCGTAGCTCAAGTGTATAGCGAAGGGCGTTATCAATTCATTTCGCGTGAAGTGGCGCTGTGGATCAACAATATCTTCTTAGTGGTTGCGACCTTGATTGTATTATTGGGCACGTTATTGCCTATGATCCACAAAGAGCTGGGTTTAGGCTCTATTTCTATTGGCGTACCTTTCTTTAATCAAATGTTTGCGATATTAATCGTTCCGTTCGCGATTCTGCTGGGTTTAGCGCCTATGTTGCGTTGGAAACAAAATAAGATGCCGCCGCTGGTGAAAAAGTGGGCTGTGTTGATTGCGGTTAGTTTAGTGCTCACAGCGACCTGGTTGTACTCAAGCTATGAAGTGGTGGCACCACTGACATTTGTTGCGACCGCTTTAGCTGTGTGGATAAGTGTGGCTACTGCCGCTGACTTATTTAATAAAGTGACCGTTCACCCAAGTGTAGCAATCGGTTTTAAAAAGCTAGGGCTGAGCTATTGGGCAATGGTGCTCGGGCACGTTGGTATTGCCTTTGTTATCGCGTCGGTGACGTTAACTTCCGCATACTCTGTTGAACGCTCTGTAAGCATGAAACCCGGTGAAACGGCGAAGCTAAACGAGTACGAATATCGCTTTGATGGCGTAAAAGAAATTCGAGGCCCGAATTATGGTGGGCATGCAGGCGTAGTGACGGTATTCAAAAATGGTAACAAGGTTGTCGAGTTATACGCGGAAAAACGCCGCTATGATATAGGGATGCAGTTTATGACCGAAGCCGCGATTGATGATGGCTTCTTCCGTGACTTATATCTTGCTCTAGGCGAGCCGCTTTCTGCGGGTGCTTGGTCACTGAGGATTTATCACAAACCCTACGTGCGTTGGATGTGGCTTGGTGGGCTACTCATCTCTTTTGCCGGTTTCATTGTGCTTGCGGATAAACGCTACCGCAGCCGCGTGAAAAAATCATCTCAAGTGGAGGCTTAACATGAACCGTAAGTTATTAGGTTTAGTGCCTTTTTTGATATTTATTTTTCTTTGTGTGTTTCTATATCAAGGACTATTCGGTAATCCAAGAGAACTTCAGACAGGCCGTTTAGGGCATACTATGCCTGAGTTTTCATTACCCGATCTAATGGATAGTGATAAAATCTGGACGGCCGACTCGCTCAAGGGTGAAGTCTACTTAATGAACGTATGGGGCACTTGGTGCCCAACGTGTATCGCTGAGCTGGGTTATTTAACTGAGCTTAGAGAGCGCGGAGTGAAAATAATTGGTCTGTATTACGAGCAGGCTTATGACCCAGATTTTGGCGACCAGTTTGATATCAATGCACTAAGACAAGATGTCAATAATATGCTGAGTCGTGCAGGTAACCCATACCAGTTTAATATTCTCGACTTGGAGCGTACATTAGCGCTGGATTTAGGGGTTTCAGGCGCGCCAGAGACTTTTTTGGTAGATAAGCAAGGTAAGATTTTGTTGCATCATACTGGCGATATCAATGAACGCGTGTGGCGCACTAAGTTTGCGGCAATCTATCAGGAGTTAACGCAATGAAATATGTAATTGTTTTGCTTTTAATGATGATTACCGCAGCAGCACAAGCAACGGAAGACAAATATAACTTTGCTACAGCGGAACGTGAGCAGACTTTCCGAGAGCTGACACATGAGCTACGTTGCCCGAAATGCCAGAACCAAAACATTGCAGATTCAGATGCTGTCGTTGCCAAAGATCTGCGTGATAAAGTCATTGCATTGGTTAATGAAGGTCAGTCTAAGCAAGAGGTTATTGATTATATGATCGACCGCTATGGCTATTTCGTTCATTATCAACCACCTGTTACGCCTGCAACAATCGTGCTTTGGGTACTGCCAGTGGCAATCATTATTTTAGGCTTCGGCTTTATTGTATTTCGTCAAAAACGTGCTGCGAAAAAGCAAGATTGGAATGCAGCGGACGAACAAAAGCTGGCTGAGCTCATTAACCAATATCAACGTCAGGAGCGTGAGCAGTGAGCGAATTCTCGACAGATTTAACCCAAATGTGGTTTTTGTTTCTTCTGCTGGGCATATTTGCCGGTCTCTTTGTGGTTTTTCCGTTTATAAAAAAGGAAAAACGTATCACGGTTGATCACGACGCAAATGCCGAGCGTATCGATATTTATCATCAGCGTTTGGAAGAGTTAGCAGAAGAGCTTGCTAATCAGCGTATCGAAAAAGACAGTTATAATGAATCTTTGATTGAGTTAAAGCGTCGCTTATTGAATGAGTTATCGCCTGAACAATCATTGACGAGTCGCGGAGACAACCGTGTTTTGGCGTTGACGGGTATTGCCTTTATGGTGCTAGTAACCGGGGTTTTTTACTACTACACGGGGAACCATAGGCAAATTGCGAGTTGGAATGAAGCCATTGAAAAGTTACCTGAGTATGGTGAGCGCGCAGTAATGCAAACGGGTGAGCCGCTGAGCGCTAATGAATTACAAGCATTTGCACTGGGACTAAGAACCAAACTAGCAACTGCTGGCGATGATGCAGTGGCATGGATGTTACTTGGTCGTGTTGCAATGTCACTCAATGATTTTGAGATGGCAATGCAGGCTTTTGATAAAGCCCTTGTGATGCAGCCTAATAACAATAATGTCTTAGTGAACTATAGCCAAGTGTTATTGATAGAGGGTTCAGAGCCTAGTATGAATCGCGCGGCAAAAATGTTATCAAAAGTGCTTAAGAATGATCCGACTAATGTTGATGCGATAAGTTTGTTAGCGCTAATTGCTTATGAACGCCAAGATTGGAAAGAATCGAAAGCCGCATTTGAAGTCTTGTTGTCGCAATTGGCTCAAGACGATCCGCGTTATGAAATGATCGCAGGACGGATTGCGGAAATCGACCAACAGCTAGGTCAATATTCTGAAGAGACTGTGGCTGCTAACGCCAGTATTGTCGCTACGGTAACTATTTCAGCAGAGCTACAGAATAATATTCCTAAAAACAGTACATTGTTCGTTTTTGCAAAAGCTGCTGAAGGACCCGCAATGCCATTGGCGGTAGCTAAAATTACAAACTTTAACTTGCCAATGACAGTAAATCTAGATGATAGTATGGCAATGATGCCTGAATTAACCTTGTCGAAATTTTCTCAAATTACGGTCACTGCTCGTATTTCTAATGATGGTTCAGTAATGCCTTCAGATGGAGAACTTGAGGGTGTTTCAAGCGTAATTGAGCTTCAACAGGGCGAAAATCAGCTCACTGTCGAGATTAGTCGTGTCTTAACAAATACAGGGAATTAAATGCTTAAAGCCGTGCTTACGGGCTTACTTGCGCTGACCATTGTCGGTTGTGCGCAAGTACCCGAAGAGAAAAAGGATCCACGAGATCCATTTCAATCACTTAACCGCCCACTCTATGATTTCAACATGGATGTGCTGGATGCCTATATTTTACGCCCTGTTGCTAAAGGGTATGTTGCGGTGACTCCCGCTCCGGTACGCAGTAGTGTTGTTAATTTCACCACCAATATCGCCGCGCCAACCGATGCGGTAAACGCGGCGCTGCAGGGCAAGCCTGACCATATGGCAATCAATGTTGCTCGCTTCTTAGTCAACTCTACCGTTGGTATTTTTGGTCTATTTGATGTCGCGAAAACCCTAGGTCTTGAGCTAAAAGATGAAGACTTTGGCCAAACTTTGGGGGTATGGGGCGTTGGTGATGGTGCGTATATTATGATCCCTGGTATGGGGCCGACAACAGCGAGGAATTTAACGGGTGATGTGGTCGATAACTTTGTGTTACCAGAAATCGCACTCACAACGCCTCAGACTGTATTAGTATTTGCACTTCGCGCAGTTGAGGCAAGAGCGGCTTTGATGTCACAGGAAAAGCTGCTAAATGAGTCGCTTGATCCGTACACTTTTTTAAAGGATGTCTATTATCAACGTCAGTTGTATGAGCTATTCGATGGTAACCCGCCAATAGAAGAAGAGCCTGATGATTTTGATGAGAACTTTTTAGAGAACTTGTAAAAATAAGGTCGGCCATCGCCGACCTTTTGGTTATCTTAGTATACGGTTAAAAGCGCCAGTTGAGATTTGCCCAGAGTGTTCGCCCAGGTTCATTGACTCGGTCAATTTGGTCAAAGCCACTTACCGCGGCGCCGGAACGGCTTAAATGTTCGGCATAGGTTTTATCGAGCACATTGTCTACACCAGCGCTGAGCTGTATTGCATCGCTATATTGATAATTGGTATTGAGTGAAAGCGTGCCAAAGCCTGCCGTAGCAGCGATATCCTGCCCCGCAATATTCCCTTGCCCAATCGCAACTCTGTGCTGGTGTCGTACTAATCGTAGCAATCCGCCTAATTGCCACTTATCACTTAATTGGTAATTACTTGCAATACGTAGTTGTAGAGGCGGTTGCTGAGCTAATGCGAGATTGTCAGTAAGGTTGTTACCCTTTACGTAGTTGATACTACCGGTGAGTTGTAGCGCTTTGCTCGCTTGCCACATTACTTCCCCTTCAAAGCCGAAGGTTTCCGCGTCAATATTTCTGGTCACTTTTGACATCATATTCATCTTTTTAAACATATTGTCTATCAGTAAATAGTCGTCAATTTGGTTATAGAACACCGAGAAATTGAAGTTAACGTCTGTGAACTGCTTTATCAATCCTGCATCTAATTGCATGGTCTTTTCGGTATCGACATTAAAGGCGGAAATAGATGTTTCACTTCCTCGGCTGCCACCAACCACTTCCCAATAATCGGGAAGGCGCTCTGTAACGCCGAAGCCGACAAAATAGCTGCTGTTTTCAGTTTGCGCTTGATAACGGCTAAATCCGCTTAATAACGTATCGTCTCTTGTTTGTAGGGCGGTTGGATTTGGTTTCATTGACATCATTGCGTTTAACATGGTGCGATGATCTTCACTTTGCCAATCATCAATGCGCAAACCGCTAACCCATTGGCTGGAGCGACTCAATTGATATTCGAACTCGGCAAATACACCGAGTTGTCTAAATTCAGCATCTATTTGGCGAGGCATCGTTTCTACCGGGTTGTTGAATTGATTTCGGCTGACTCGATTACGATGCTCGTTTGCTTGATAATCGACACCGTAGACAAAAGTATGCTGGGTATTGATCTCTGAAGTTAATGTGAGGTTCGCGCCATATGTTTTACGGTCAGGATTGGAGGAGGTTGGGGCTTTCATCATCATGTTAGCAACAAAAGGACGCAAGCTATGATTGTCCATAATATGGTCAACATAATTATAATAAGCGTTAAACTTTAATTCTTCAATCAGTGATGAAAAGGAAGATAGCTTGATATTCAGGCCAATATTTTCACGGTCAAAGAGACTGCCATCCATCATACGATCGGCATAGGCAACTTCTCCATCACTGACCCCGTAAGTCATGGAGTAGAAGGCGTCATCGGTAGGAGTGTAGGCAAACTCTGTGTCTATATTCCAGCGCTCATATGCGGAATGAACTTCGGTGCCATTGCCATCTTCATAATCATCGGCATCACTGTAATTTGCGGCGATACGGGCGTAGCCGTGTTCATTACCAGCTTTGATATCGCTATTAATACTATGGCGACCTTGGCTTGAAAGCACTGCATTGGTGAAGCCGATTATTTCAGACTTAGCAAGACGTTCATTCTCACGCTCAAACACGACAGTCGCAGCGCTGTTGCCAGGACCATATAGCACAGTTTGTGGGCCTTTGATGACCTTTAAGGTGTCATAGGATTGTGGCGTGATATAAGCCGTTGGTGGATCCATGCGGCTACCACAACCACCAAGCGTTTGACCATTATTGGCGATGATGGCAATTCTTGAGCCAGCCATACCACGAAACACAGGGTCTGCGCTTGCCCCCCCTTTTTTAATTAATGAGAATCCAGCAATAGAAGAAAGTAAGTCTGCACCATCTTGTGCGGGTAGAGGTTGGCGTACTGCTTTCGCGTCCGTTGTAAGCGTGATTGGTGTTTGCATCGGTGCGATAACAACGATTTTTTCAATTTCATCAGCATGCGTTATGGATGATGAGGAAGCAATAGCAAGAGAGAGTAGAGTGCGTTTCATATGTTCACTTTGACGTTGTTTTAGTGAACTTATTTTATCGCTATCAGGCGCTTAGCGGGATGCGACAGATTGTCGCATCCTTTAATAGGTTACTCTATCGCTTTTATTTGAGTGTCACTCCAAACTTGTGACTTTTGATATAACTCTGCGATATTTTGACTGCTTAGGCCAAGAGATTTTGACATGGTTTCAACGCTGCCCCAGTCACCTTTTTCCATCGATTCTGCAAGATCCAGATAGATACCAAAAGCGCTTGGCTTTTTCAGGAGAGTTGATTTTATTTCTTGAGATAAGGGTAATTTCGTCAATAAGTTTGCCATATCGTCATCAAGAATGGCGTCCATTAGTGACATCATGCCAACCAAAAATGTGCTTCCGGTATCGGAGATCTTCTTGGCCTTGGTTGCTACAGCTTCCATAAAATGTGCGCGCAATAAGGACAGTGAAAGCAGCTCCTTGGGTTTTTCAGTATTGAGCTGTGAAGCAAACAATAATGAGATCAGGCGCTTAAGCTCATCATTGCCGAGTACAACCAAGGCTTGCTTAATTGTCGATATCTCTGCTCTGCGCTTAAACACGGCACTATTGGCATATCGGAGTAGTTTATAACTAAGGTTTACATCCCGCTCAAAAACCTGAGTGATCCTAGCAAGATCAGGCTCAACGCTTGATGTTTCGTAAAGTAACTCTGCCATGGCCAATTCAGAAGGCGCCAGTGATTTGGTTTTGACCATTTCGGGTTTGGCAAAAAAGAAGCCTTGGAAATATTTGAAACCAAGCGACTTGGCAAGCTCAAACTGCTCGTAACTTTCTACTTTTTCTGCTACTAAATCAATTTGAGGAAAATCCTGTATTGCGGCCTTAATAATATTGATCTGTTCAAGATTTGAGGCCAAAAAATCGACCTTTATTTGGTCAATATAGGGAAAAAAATGACGCCACACATTTTGATGTTGATAATCGTCAAGTGCGAGCGTATAGCCTTGCTCTTTTAACTCTTTAACACAAGCTAAGAGTCGTTTTCCCGGTTGTACCGTTTCTAATATTTCTACTACTACTTGTTCTGGCGCTAGCATTTGTACATAGCCTTTTGCCAGTGTCTCTAGAGTGAAGTTAATGTAAGCAGGGTGTTGGTTCGTTAGGTCATCTAGACCAAAGGTAAATTGACTTCCTTCCACCAAACGACTCGTTGCTTCATCGCCGTCAATCTCGGGAAACACGTTATTTAAGCTATCACGAAATAAAAGTTCGTAGCCAATCAACTCCCTTTGCACATTAAAAATTGGCTGACGAGCTGCATAAAAATACATAGATACTACCATCCGAACAAAATGCTATTGGCTTTAATATAAGGTAAAAGCGCAGTTAGGTCACGTTGGGAAATTGAGTGTACTTAATATAGGTAATTATCAATCGCATAGCGAGTAATAACTAACCTGTTCACTGAGTTAAAAATAAAATACAGTTTTGGTCAACGGTCTCAGGTGGTTGGGTGTATGGTTTGTGCGTGTTATAGTGAAGTCTTTATGTTTTTGGCTTTTATTCAAAGTGAGTTAGAAATCGAATAATTAAGTGATAGAAAAAGCTCACATTTGGAGAAGAGCCCAACGAACAATTAGGAGGCTAATTTGGAGATAGGTACGATAATCTCTCTCGCACTGTATTTTATTGCGATGTTGGGAATTGGGTTATACGCATATAAAAAGTCGACCAGTGATGTGTCAGGCTACATGTTGGGCGGTCGTAGCTTACCACCAAGTGTAGCGGCACTTTCAGCTGGTGCATCCGACATGAGTGGTTGGATCTTGATGGGTCTACCTGGCGCCATGTTCTTGTATGGTTTTAGCAGTACATGGATTGCAATTGGCCTTGTGATCGGTGCTTGGCTTAACTATTTATTGGTTGCACCACGCCTACGTGTTTACACTGAGTATGCAAATGATGCGATCACCATTCCTGACTATTTTGCAAATCGTTTGGAAGATAAAGGAAACGCGTTAAGAATAGTGTCGGCATTAGTGATCATTGTTTTCTTCACGCTATATACCTCTTCTGGTGTTGTTGCTGGTGGTAAACTATTTGAGAGCTCTTTTGGCCTAAGTTATGAGAGCGGCTTATATATCACAACTAGTGTTGTTGTACTTTATACTCTATTTGGTGGCTTTTTAGCAGTAAGTCTGACTGATTTTGTCCAAGGCTGCATTATGTTTATCGCTTTGATTCTAGTGCCTTTAGTTACCTTCTCACTGCTCGATAATCCGCTATCTCAAACACTAAATGAGTTAAATCCAACGATGTTAACTTGGGTTGGCTCGGCGGGTGCAATTGGCATTATTTCAGCCATGTCCTGGGGCCTTGGCTACTTTGGTCAACCTCACATTATTGTGCGCTTTATGTCAGTCCGTAGTGTGAAAGACATGCCAACGGCACGACGCATAGGTATGAGCTGGATGATAGTTGCTGCGCTTGGTGCTGTGGGTACTGGTTTGTTTGGTGCCGCTTATGCTCATGAATATGGGATTGTTGTGGATGATTCCGAAACCATTTTCTTGATTTTATCTCAGCTGTTGTTCCACCCACTAATTGCGGGATTCTTACTTGCAGCTATTCTTGCAGCAATTATGAGTACCATTTCTTCACAGCTGTTGGTGAGTTCGAGCTCGTTAACGGAAGACTTTTATAAGATTTTCTTGAATAAGCACGCTTCGGATAAAGAGCTGGTGCTTGTTGGCCGTACTAGCGTGTTAGTTGTAGCGCTTGCTGCAATTTACCTTGCGTATGACAGAGATAGCTCGATTCTAGATCTTGTAAGTAATGCTTGGGCTGGTTTTGGTGCGGCATTTGGCCCACTGGTGCTGATAAGTTTATTCTGGTCTCGCATGAACTTTGCTGGAGCACTTGCTGGTATGGTATCTGGTGCGGTGACTGTGTTGGTATGGATCTATGGTCCATTTACCTATAATGGTGAGCCGCTTAGCGCGACATTATATGAAATTGTTCCTGGATTCATTGTTGCGACAATCGCTATCTTTGTTGTTAGCTTGATGACTAAAGCGCCGAGTAAAGAGATCACGACCCTATTTGATAAAGTAGAAAAAGCGCTTGATTAAAGTCAGTTGAAGCGAATAAAAAACGGAGCGACAAGCTCCGTTTTTTATTCCAAATATATACAGCTCAACTTGCTACGTTAAGCCTGTCCTTTTAAGTGATTAATCACAACCTCGTGGTGATCTTTGGTTTTAAACTTATTGAACACATGCTTGATGGTACCGTCTTGACCAACTAAGAAAGATAGGCGATGAATACCATCATATTCTTTACCCATAAATTTCTTTAGTCCCCATACACCGAACTCGTCAGCAATAGCGTGGTCTTCATCCGAAAGTAAGTCAAAATTCAGCTCTTTTTTGTTTTCAAAGTTCTTTAACTTTTTCACAGGATCTGGACTAATGCCGACGGCAATCGTGTTTAAGTCAGCCAGTTCGGCTTTGTGGTCACGCAGATTTTCAGCTTGTACAGTACACCCTGGAGTCGACGCTTTGGGATAAAAATAGACTAACACTTGGTGAGACTTTAGCAGGGTAGCAAGCTCTACAGTCTCGTCATTTTGATTTTGCAGTGAAAATAGTGGCGCTTTATCACCAGCTTTTAAAGTATTCATAGTAAATCCTTAGCGAATGCGTCTAAATATATAGTCTACGTTTAAGGAGTGAGAAAGATCTTCGAACTGAACTTTAAAGTTGTCAATATCCACATCCACAGGGATATTAAACTCAAGCTCGCAGCGCATGTGTAGTTCGTCATCTTGTTCAAAGGTATCGGACTTCAGTGAACAAATATTCACTCCTTGAGCTGCGAAATAGCGCGTTACTTTACTTAACGTACCAGGAGTATCTAGTCCTTCATATTCCAAAGTATAACCTGCACTGTACTCGCCTTGTTGATGGCTTGCGGTGCGTTTCATCATAGTTAAGAGGCCAAGCTCCATCCCTTTGGCTGGTAAGGTGTGCTCGACACGACTAATAGACGCCATATCACCGGCAAGTAGCATGATAAAGGTAAATTCATTTCCCAATATCGCAATTCTACTGTCAATAATATTACAATTGCAGTCACTTACAAGCTGTGTCAATTCGCCAACAATACCAGATCTGTCTTCTCCAATGGCGGTTAAGACAAGTTGATGGTTTGCATGCATGGTCATTTTGGAACCTCTGATTTCACGTAATGCGCCCAAGGTTAATAATTAACGCGAAATACTACCATATCTGAGTTTTAGCGCTAGCGCGTTGTAATAAAAAATAGAATTGTGCCTGCAAGGCATGGTTGCTTGTTTTTCTAATGTATGACAAGTAACATAGGGCAAAATTTTGGCTATGAAATACGTGTTCCCAATATATTTGGTGGAATATTCGATGTCATAGCACTAACAATTCAGAGATTGTCAATTTTTGGCAACTTTGTGTGAACCAATTCGGCAATCCTAAATCATAACTTTGATTCGAATAACAATAGGGTTTGCTAAGGAGTAAATGAGTGCAGTATTGGATCCCAAAATCACTGGTTCTTGGAATTGCCGTGAGCCTAAGCGGCTGTAGTATTTTCACAAATGATGCACATCATGAAAGAAATTATCGTGCAAATGCTCCGGTGAAAGCCCCTGAAGGCTTGGCTCAACCTTACCGAGATCCTGAGTTTGCAATGCCAGTTGGTCAATATGAAAACACGGCCGAGCCTATAAGCTACCGTGCACCGCAGCAAGTTTTGACAGTTGCGCAAGGCAGTTGGGTCGAGCAGGGTGAAGACGTCGCAAGGATCTTTTTTGATAAGAATGACGGTATAGAAGATTTACCGGCATTTATTTGGCGCGCTGTGGATGGCGTTGTAGCAATGCACAACGCAGGGCTTGAAAGTGATAACAAAGCACAAGGGACAGTGACGACAACTTGGTATTCTCTGATCAAACCAAAAGAAGGCTGGTTTTGGGAAGAAAGTGTAGAGCCATCCAAGCAAAAGTTTAAATTTACCTTGGAGCAAAAAGAGCACCAGCGCACCGCATCACTTCGTGCGGAGTTGGTCGATTATCAAGGTGATGACGAGTTAACTGCGCTTCTAAAGAACCATTTAGAAGTACGAGCACTTAATGAAGTTGTAACCGAGTTTGACTATCAATATCGTCTACTACAAGTTGAAATGCGTAAGCGCCAAGGGGTACTGGCACTTGAACTTGGTTTTGACAAAAATGGTGATTCGGCGCTATTGACTGAAAAAGGTCAAGAAGCGGTGCTTGATCGTTTCTCTAACTTCCTCGAAAGAAGTAACTTTACGGTTGTCCGTGTTGATAGGGAAAAGCAGGAAGTCTTGGTACGTTACGAAGCGCCTGAAAGCAGCGTTTGGGACTCTATCTGGGGTGATGAAGCAGTTGTATTGCCAATAGACAATGGTGATTACACGATAAAGATCGCGCAAGCGCAGGATACGCGTACGTCAATTACTTGGAGGGATAGCGAAGGTAACGTACTTGATGCAAACACTATGAATAATCTGCATCAAGCCTTAATCACTTTGCTTAGGCAAAAAGGTCTAACGATTTAATAAATATAATAATTTAAAAACGAAAAGAGCTTCGGCTCTTTTCTTTGTTTTTGTGGAAGTAAAAAATGACTGAGAGCACTATGACACCACGCTCCACTTTACAAACGTGGTTTGCGTTTATCGTACCGTCATTGATTGGTATTTTTTTGTTTATGACGCCGGTGGCGGTTGGGGAGGCAATGACTATCCCGATTGCAGTGATGGCAAAATGGTTGCAAGCGCAACTAGCCCATTTTATGAAAGATATGATCGTTGCAATAGTATGTATTACAGGGATCATGAGTCTGGTGGTTAAACTTCTAAGACCCCAAGCGCTATTAAAAATAACCATAATAAAACACCTGTTCGATGTAAGCTGGATTTGGTTAATAACCCGACTAGTTGGTATGGTGTTTATTGTGCTTACCTTCAATGGTGTTGGTCCAGAAGCGATCCATTCGGAAAATACAGGGGCGTTAGTGCTCAATGACCTTTTGCCCGTGCTATTTTGTGTATTCATTTTAGCCGGACTATTGCTGCCACTCTTGCTTAACTTTGGCTTGCTTGAGATGGTTGGTACGCTTTTGACTAAAGTGATGCGACCATTATTCGGCGTGCCCGGACGTAGTGCCGTAAACTGTGTTGCATCTTGGCTTGGTGATGGTAGCGTCGGTATTCTGATGACCGCTCGCCAATACGAAGATAAGCATTACACACAACGAGAAGCAGCGATCATTGGTACTACATTCTCTGCGGTTTCCATCACCTTTTGTTTAGTCGTTATTGGTCAAGTCAAACTGGAACACTTGTTTGCACCATTTTATTTGACCGTATGTGCAGCTGGTTTTGTTGCAGCGATTATCGTGCCGCGCTTACCACCGCTCAGATTTAAAAAAGATATTTATGTTGATGGTAGCGATCATAATGAAGATTCGGAAGCAGTGCCTAAAGGGAAGGGGTTGTTGAGTCACTCTCTAGATATAGCACTTACTAAGGCAAAAACAGCACCAAGTATTAAAGGAACGGTAAAAGAAGGCTTATATAACGCATTGGATATGGTTTTTGCTGTATTACCAGTAGTAATGGCTGTTGGTACATTTGCGTTGATCATTGCTGAGCATACGCCAGTATTTCAATATTTAGGTACGCCTTTCGTTCCTTACCTCGAGTTACTCAATGTGGCAGAGGCAGAAAAGGCGGCCCAGACAATCGTTGTTGGCTTTGCGGATATGTTTATTCCGTCAATTCTTGCCGCAGGCTCCATTGAAAGCGATACCACTCGATTTATCGTCGCTGCCATGAGCGTAACTCAGCTTATCTATATGTCAGAAGTGGGTGCGTTACTGTTGGGCAGTAAAATTCCGGTGAACTTATGGGAGCTATTCTTAATCTTCATTTTAAGAACGCTTGTGACTTTGCCTGTCATTGTCTTCATGGCTAAGTGGCTGGTTGGTTGATCCTATTAGAGATGAGCAATTTATGCTGATTGCTCATCTCTAGCTTCATTTGGGTTATGACACGAAATAACCTGAACATGAGGCATCATAACCTGTTGATATCTTTTTTCACTTGATAACCCTCGTCCGTTACAATTTGTTCCAAAGTAGCAACTCTAGATTTTAACGCGTTTATTTCCGATTGCAGCTGTTCTCGTTCTTCTTTACTGTGAGAATCCATTTTTTTAAATTCTAAGCGGCGTTTATAAATCTCACTGATTATTCCGCTACCAACACAGATAAGCACAATGAGAAAAACCATCGTAGTGCCAGACATAATGCATTTACTCCTTTGTTGTTAATAAGTGATACCAAGATAAGTTTATTGTAGTGTAGACAAGTGACAATAAAAAATGGCACCACGATTTATCATCATGATGCCATTTAGTGTTTTATAAAGTGAACTGACAATTGTCAGTTAACACTCAATAATATTTACTGCCAATCCACCGCGCGCGGTTTCTTTATACTTGGTTTTCATGTCGTTACCAGTATCAAGCATCGTTTTAATCACTTTATCTAGTGACACTTTTTGATCGCCCGTACCGCGCAAAGCAAGACGAGATGCGTTAATGGCTTTAATAGAACCCATTGCATTACGCTCAATACACGGAACTTGCACAAGCCCACCGACAGGGTCGCAGGTTAGGCCCAGATTATGCTCCATGCCAATCTCGGCGGCGTTTTCAACGTGTACGACGTTACCACCCATGATTTCGGTTAGAGCACCAGCAGCCATTGAACATGCAACTCCTACTTCACCTTGGCATCCAACTTCAGCACCAGAAATAGAAGCATTCTTCTTATATAAGATCCCAATTGCCGCAGCAGTAAGAAGGTAACGTGTGGCAATCTCTATATCCACTTCTTTGATAAAAGTGTGATAGTACATTAACACCGCTGGAAGAATACCGGCTGCGCCATTAGTTGGTGCGGTCACTACGCGGCCGCCTGCTGCATTTTCTTCGTTAACTGCTAGTGCAAACAAATCCACCCAATCCATTGCGCGTAGCGGATCTTGGTGCGTTTCTACACTGAGTTTTAAATACAGGCTAGGTGCACGACGACGAACCTTTAAACCGCCCGGTAAAATACCTTCGGTTTTCATACCACGTTCAATACAAGCTTTCATCACCTGCCAGATATGGAATAGCGTATCTTTGATTTCAGATTCTTTACGTAGCGTTTTCTCGTTGGCCATCATTAACGAAGACACACTGAGCCCAGACTCTTTACACATTTCCAGTAGCTCGGCGGCTGAATTGAATGGGTAAGGTGCGGGGTTTTCTGTTCTGATATCTAGCGCTGCTTGCTTTTCAGCTTCAAAATTCTGGTCGGTAACGATAAAGCCGCCACCAATCGAGTAGTAAATTTGGCTATGAGCAAGCTCTTCGCCTTTGTATGCTTTAATTTCCATTGCATTGGAGTGCTTAGGCAGCGTTTTTCGACGGTGAAAAACAATCGCGCCTTGCTTAGGAAATTTTACTTTATGTTGCTTGTCGAGATAGATAACCTGTTCATTTTCTATGGTTTCTAAGATCTCTGGTACCAGATCTGCATCTATGGTCTCAGGGTCGTAACCCGCAAGTCCCAAAATAACAGCTTTGCCAGAGCCGTGGCCAATTCCTGTTTGGCCTAAAGAACCGAACAGTTCCACTTTCACCGAAGTGATATCATCAACGATGCCTTGTGCCTGAAGGTCTTGTACGAATAACCTAGAAGCACGCATTGGTCCCACTGTATGAGAGGAAGAAGGGCCAATACCGATACTAAACATATCGAATGCACTGATCATAAATTTTACTCACATTGCCTTTAAAACGGACGCCATCATAACGTGTCTAATTAGGGAAGTAACCCATAATCGGCAAAAGTATATGCCAGTTTTGCAGTAAGCATGATAGAAAGGTCTCTAATCTGCAAGGTGGAGGTGGATTTTAAAAAAAGGTCTTACCAGTTAAGGGCTAAAATAGGGCGGTGAACTGTTTGACGATTTTTGCCGTTGCGCCCCACAGTAAACCGTGCGCTGTCATAAACCCGTCGAGTGAAACGGGTTTGCCTTTATTGGTAAAACGGAAGGTTCGCCAATTCTTGGCCGTGCTTAATTGGTTTAATGGCACTGTAAAGGTTTGTTGCACTTCGTCGCTTTGATTTACCCAAGTCGCATCTTGTTGTACAGAAGCTACAACGGGAGTGATTTGGTAACCGGTGAGTGTTTGCATAAACGGTAATATGCCCAGAACTTGAGACTCAGAGATTGTCAGGCCTATCTCTTCTTCGGTCTCGCGCAGTGCAGTGTTGATGATATTACTATCTTGTTGTTCGACTTTGCCGCCAGGAAAGCAAATTTGACTTGGATGGCTTGGTAATTCGCTGCTGCGTTTGCAAAACAACAGGTGGGCACTAGCATTTACATCAACAATAGGAATAAGCACCGCACTTTGCTTGAGAGGATGCAGCGTGGTTGGTGTTTGCGCCATGATGGGGGCTAACATAAATTGCGATATAACCTGATCAATCTTCATTCAATACCGGGAGAATTTTATTCACTTTGTGGTAAGTCTCTTCAAACTCTAACTGAACTTGAGAGTCTTTGACTATACCACCACCTGCCCAGCAATGTATCCTATTTTGATGACAAACTAGGGTTCTGATAGTGATAGAGGTATCCATATTACCACAGGCGCTAAGGTAGCCGATTGAGCCACAGTAAACGCTTCGTCTGTGAGGCTCTAGTTCTTCGATGATTTCCATGGCGCGGATCTTAGGGGCACCTGTTATAGAGCCACCGGGGAAGGCGGCTTCGAGTTGATCAACAGCGCATTTACCCTCGGCTAGTTTAGACGTTACTGTGCTGACTAGATGGTGGACCGCAGGAAAACTCTCGATTGCAAAGAGTGATGGAACCGCAACAGAACCCGGCTTGGCCACTTTACCTAAGTCGTTACGTAGTAGGTCAACTATCATGACGTTCTCGGCTCGGTCTTTGCTGCTGTTTCTCAGTTTTTCAGCTTGCGCTTTGTCGGCGTCAGTATTTGGTAACCTTGGCAAGGTGCCTTTAATCGGTTTAGTTTCTACAATGTTGTCTTTAACTTGAATAAAGCGCTCCGGCGACACCGAAACTATAGCACTGTCTCCCAAGTTAAAAAATGCAGAGAAAGGCGCTTGGTTGTGGTTTCGAAGCTTTTTATACGCGAGCCACGGAGCTCCCTCAAAGTGAGCAGTGAAGCGCTGTGCTAGATTTATTTGATAACAGTCGCCACTTAACAAATAAGATTGAATGCGCTCAAAGTTTTGCTCGTATTTTGCTCTAGTCATGTTTGACTGCCACTGTGATGTCAGTCTAAATGGCTCGAACGCTGAGGTGTCTTCGAGCCGCTGCAAATACATTTCCAACCTCTGTGTATCAGGTTGAGACACATAAAACCAAGCTTTGACTACTTTGTCATAAATTAGCGCGTCTGGATACAAGCCAACACAGGCGTCGGGAAGCTTAATATCATGTTCCGCACAATGTGATATGTGTTCAATATAACGGCCAAGATCATAGCCAAAATAACCAAGCCAACCGCCATTAAAAGGTAAATCATGGGGAGCACTGCAATTACTAAACTGGGCAAGCTTATCTTTCATCACAGTGAAAATAGATTCAATCTGCAGCTTGCCGTCTAAAAATACATTTCCGTCTTTAGCTTCAAGTAAATTAATTGGTGCAATCGCAATGATATCGTAGCGGCTATTGATGTGATCAGAATCGCTGGAATCTAACAGGATAGCCTGAGATTCGTTTGCAAAGTGTTCAAATAATTCTAGTGCATTATGCCTAATGTCTAATTTTGTACAGTTTATTCGCTCGTTTATCATTTACTTGACCTGCAAAGCTAGCCCCAAACGGGCGGGGAGGTTATCATAGTTACCTGCTATTCCATAGTTTAAGGTATTGAAATTGACTTTCTGATGCTGAATAACAACAATTGCCAGCAAAAGTTTCAATACCAAAAAAATACCGTCGAAAATTGAGGAACCGTCATGAGTACAATCCGTCAGCAAGACTTTATTGATAGCATTGAAGATGCGCTTCAATATATCTCATTTTACCACCCACTTGATTTTGTCCAAGCATTAGAAAAAGCCTACGAAAAAGAAGAAAGTAAGGCTGCGAAAGATGCAATTGCACAGATCTTAATTAACTCACGCATGTCAGCAGAAGGTAAGCGTCCGCTGTGTCAAGATACGGGTATAGTAACCTGCTTCGTTAAAGTCGGTATGGACGTTAAGTGGGATAAAACTGACTTGACGGTACAACAAATGGTAGATGAGGGAACTCGTCGTGCCTACATGAACCCAGATAATCCGCTACGTGCATCAATCGTTGCTGATCCGGCAGGTAGCCGTAAAAACACTAAAGACAATACGCCTTCGGTAGTACACATTGACTTAGTACCTGGTGCTGAGGTTGAAGTGATGATTGCAGCGAAGGGTGGCGGCTCTGAAAACAAAACAAAAATGGTGATGCTAAATCCATCAGATGATGTTGCAGAATGGGTAGAAAAAACATTACCGACAATGGGCGCAGGTTGGTGTCCTCCGGGTATGCTAGGTATAGGTATCGGTGGCACAGCGGAAAAAGCGGCTGTGTTGGCAAAAGAGTCTTTAATGGATCCGGTTGATATCCATGAGTTGATGGAACGTGGTGCCGAAACCGCAGAAGAAAAACTGCGTCTAGAAATTTTTGAACGTGCAAACAAGCTTGGTATTGGGGCACAAGGTCTTGGTGGTTTAACAACCGTTGTTGATGTAAAAATCAAAACGGCACCAACACACGCAGCGTCTAAGCCTGTGGTGATGATCCCTAACTGTGCCGCTACACGTCACGTACATTTCACATTAGATGGTTCTGGCCCTGCAGATCTAAAAGCGCCAAAGCTTGAAGATTGGCCAGAAGTGACTTGGGAAGTGGGTGAAGATACGCGTCGTGTCAATCTAGATACTTTGACCAAAGCAGATATCCAAGAATGGAAAATGGGTGAAACTGTGCTGCTTTCAGGCAAAATATTAACTGGTCGAGATGCAGCGCATAAGCGTTTACAAGAAATGATGAATTCTGGGCAAGGTTTGCCAGATGGTGTCGATTTCACTAATAAGTTTATCTATTACGTGGGTCCGGTGGATGCTGTGGGCGATGAAGTAGTGGGTCCAGCAGGTCCTACCACATCTACACGTATGGATAAGTTTACTGATTTGATGCTAGAGAAAACCGGTCTTATCGGTATGATCGGTAAAGCCGAGCGCGGTCCAGCAACCGTCGAGTCAATCAAACAAAATAAAGCTGTTTATCTTATGGCTGTTGGTGGTGCTGCATACCTGGTGGCTAAAGCTATTAAGAAATCGCGTGTTGTGGCATTTGAAGACTTAGGTATGGAAGCTATCTACGAATTTGAAGTAGAAGACATGCCGGTGACGGTAGCCGTTGACAGCAACGGTGAGAATGCGCATACCCAAGGCCCTGCAATTTGGAAAGCACGAATTGAAGAGCTAGATAGCAAACTTAGCTAATCAAGTCGCATTGATGGAAAATGTATAGGTACTTTCCATTTCTACATTTGGCTCCGTTGTTAAATTAACGATCTGGAGTATTATTGAGGAGGCTATTAGCCTCCTTTTTTGTACTGATATGTTTACACCACTAATTTACCTTCCGTTTACGTAAAC
>NZ_JAKEVK010000090.1:0-17024 GCF_022398435.1 Pseudoalteromonas sp. Isolate6
AAATGATTGAGCATTTTATTCCTGTCAATGATGATGAATGGGATTATGCTTGCGGAATATTTGACATTAAACACGTAAAAAAAGGAACAACGGTACATCATGCAGGTGAGGTGTTTAATGAAATATGGTTTATTAAAAGTGGTTTAGCCAGATCATATTTAAGTGATATAAATGGCAAAGATCATACTTGGCAGCTCTATTTTCGTGGAAAAAGTAAGCATGGTTTAAATCACTTTATGGACGATAGCGTAAGCTTTTATGAAAAAACAGGGTCAATGCTTAACTTTGAAATTCTTGAAGATTCGGTTTTTTATGTGGCGCCTCTGGAAGCACTTGATAAGCTTTTATCGCAAGATAAAAAGTGGGAGGTATTAGCACGGACATGGATACATAACACCTATTATTCTGCAACATACAAACGTGTCCTTTCTCTCATGTCTGAGACTGCTGCACAGAGGTATGCTCGTTTACTCGATGAATACCCTTATATATTTAAGCAAGTTAAGTCTTATCATGTGGCCTCTTATCTGGGTGTCGCTCCCCAAACATTGAGTAAATTAAAAAATGAATCTAGGTGAATGAACTTTAGTACTCCGTTGTTTACCATGCTTTTTTCAACGGAGATTAATAATGAATATCGCTCATAAATTTAGAAGCCATCAGGAACAAAACTCGTCGCTTTACATTGATAACTTCAGGAGTGTAAGTGGCGTCGCCAAACTAAGTGTTATACATGCATGGAGCACATCATGATAGAACTGACACAGATAGGCGCTCGACTCATCTTTATTGGAATGGCTTTGTTTCTTGCCGGTTTAATACAAGGTGCGTTGATACCAGTGGTTAAAAATTCCCGAATGGCGCTTTCCGCTCACTTAACTGCTGTTCAATGTGGAATGGCCCTAGCGATCTTTGGTGTTATCTGGTCGTTGGTCGAGCTGCCTTTATCTTTAGAACTCTTTGTGGCTTATGGCTCGGCCTTGGGATTTATCCTTATTTGGCTGGGAATAACTTTGGCATCTGTAACAGGTGCAAGTATAGCACTTCCAATCGCTGGAGCTGGATTTTCATCAACTGTCACTGCAGAATTAACCGTTAAGATTATGGTGCGTTCTGGGTCATTATTATCACTAATTGCCTGTACCTTCTTGGCTTTTGGGTTACTGCCAATACTGCGGTAGTCGAAATTAATGCATAAAGAGGTCATCTAACTTGCCTCGCTTTTTTGGCTATGTGTAAGCACTCGCTTAGCCTAAAAAGCGACTAGCGCGGCAATAGTTAAGTTTTGTATCTGGCACTTCCTGTACTTTTCTGTCTCTGAAGATAAAACTTAACGTCACTACCATCTTTCAAACACTCGCAATTATGCGCTTTTTAGAGACGGCGCGACGGCCTTTTACTTTTACAGCTTTTAATGTTTCACTCTTTTTTATTTGGTATGTTATATTGTATCAAATCAATATAGGCATGACGAAGGAGAAAGCGTGAGCGCAAAAGTGCAGTCGTTTGGAGACAAGGCAGCAATTGGGTTATCTATGTTGTGTATAGTCCATTGTTTAATATTACCTTTTTTATTAATTGTACTTCCTCCCTTTGCGGGCCTATTAGCGCTATCTGATGAGGTGTTTCATCAGTGGTTATTAATAGCCGTAATACCCATTAGTATATTCGCTCTCGGGTTTGGCTATGTGCGGCATAAGTCGTGTCTTGTCGTGAGTTTAGGGCTCGTGGGCTGCACACTCTTGGTGTTAGCAACTTTTTTGGGTGAACAAGGTGGAGAAACCTTGTTCACAGTGCTTGGCTCTATGCTCATCTCCTACGCTCATCTTCGAAACTATGCGCTGCGTCGCAATTTTCACTAAATAAAACCCTATTTGGAGTTACTATGAATAGCCTTATGCCTATGGAGCCGTTGTTTGACGTGGACTCTTTGCATCACCAGCAGTCAGAGCATGCCACCGTGTTAACCAAGATTTATGAGCCCAACACCAATATTGTGATTTGGCAACATGCATTATCATCTGCTTTGAAAGCAGAGTTTGGGCGCTACTTAGAAACAGCAAAAGAGCTAGAATTAGCCCTACAAATTGCGACTAGCAAGATCACTTGCGAAGTTAGTGAGCCATTAAAGCGTTTGAATTTTAGCGATACGATGGTGGCGCATATTATTGAAATTGTGGATATGTTTAGCTGCTTATTTGAGCTTCGCGTCGTTGGCTTACGGTTAAAAACGCTCGAGACTGCAATGTGCCCGAAGTTTCATGTTGATAAAGTGCCAGTACGACTGGTGACTACACTCGCAGGCGCTGGCAGCGAGTGGCTTAGAAACCAGCATGTATCAAGGGATGGCAACAAACTGACTATTTCTCCTGAAGCAGACGCAATATCGCTTGCCTGTGGGGATGTGGCATTATTAAAAGGTGAGCGTTGGGACGGTAATGAAGGCCGTGGCTTAGTGCATCGCTCACCAGCAGTAGTTACAGGGGAAAAGCGATTACTACTGACTTTAGATTTTATCGCCTAGATTGGATTCATTATGACAACAAAATTAACAGCATTTGTATTTAGCACTATTTTTGGCCTTTCGCTATTGGGATGCCAGTCAGAGCCTTCAAATATCGGTATCTCTAAGGTGAGCAGCCAAGCAATCGCCGCACCGCTTAAAATTGCGACTTGGAACATGGAGCATTTAGCATATCCATCGAGCGTAGGGTGTAGGCCTCGTGACGAGCAGGAGATAAGCGCATTGCGCGATTATGCAAAAGGGCTTAATGCTGATGTTATTGCGCTGCAAGAGGTCGCATCGGTTAAAGCGCTGGAGCAGGTCTTTCCAAGCAGTGAATGGCAATTACTGATTTCAAGTCGAGCAGATAGCGCGACGTATGATTGTAGAGATAGTGGCAACCTGTCCACACAACAGAAAACCGCGTTTGCGATTAGAAATAACCTTGTCCCAAGCAAAGTGGATAACGTGAGCGAACTTAGCGTGAATGTTGAAGGGCTACGACATGGCCTAGTTGTGACCTTAGATACTCAGTTTGGTGAGCTTTCAGTGCTTAATGTTCACCTTAAAAGCGGTTGTTTTGTTGATAACTACTCGACTTCGGATAAAAAAGCTTGTCGATTGCTGGCAGAGCAATTACCAGTACTTAAGTCTTGGTTGGAGAAACGCGCAAATAGCAACACCATTGTGTTGGGCGACTTCAATCATCGTTTAAGTCATGGCGACAATCAATTTTGGCAGCAGTTAACCAAGCACCAAAATAATGCTTCTGCACCTTTGGTAAACGCAACTAAAACACTGACAGGTTGTCACCCACGTTACCCAGTTCCGATTGACCATATATTGCTAAGCAACAAGCTTGCAAACACGGTAAAATTTGACCCCAGCGTACATTTTTTTGCGGATATGTCTGAAGAGAGAATGCTCAGCGATCACTGCGCTATTTCGGTGTCAATTACTGTGCGCTAAGGCGGTTGTTAGTTGCACTAAAAGGGAGTGCGTATAGCCAAAAAGCCAATCGGTGATGTGCAAATATTATCTAGGTCTACTCGCCAAAAGCGGCTCCTTTAATGGTGACTTTAGTGTTGAAATTAGACCTTATTTGCTTTAGTCTGCTGCGCAAATTGAGCTGAGTTACATAGACTTAGCGCTGCGCATTCAAAGGATTTGAACAATGACTAAACGCTTTTGGTTTACCACGCTTTATGGTGTATTGCTGGCAATCATTTTATTGCTCGTGAGTGCGCCTTCCCTGGCTTATTTAAAATTTAAAGATGCGTCAGTAGCGGATCCTCACTTCTCTCAGCTACAAGTTAATCTCGATATTAATAAATCTGGTGCACTTCAAGTTACTCAGCAAGGCATATTGCAAGGGGGAAACTTCGATTGGCAGGGACTCGCGCAAACAATTGAGCTGGATGTGAGATATCCAGATGGTACACACTATCTGAGCGATATCAGCATTGACTCAGTAAAAATCGACGAGCAAGAAGTGCGTTATGCACTGAAGTATAACTACGATAGAAGTGCAGTAACGCTCGTAATAAGCAAAGAGCAGCTTCCAAAGCAAGGGCAAGCTCAGCAATTTGAAGTGCGATATCAATCAAAAAACCGGATGCGATTTTATCCGGCATTGGACGAATTGACGTATGCACTCTTTCCTAATGTTAATCTGAAAATTAAAAAGCTTACTGTCTCCATTTTCTACCCTCAAACTGCGACGCTCAAGGAACACCAATTGTTTGTCGATCATCTAAACAATGATGCGTTTTTGATACGCGATGGAATAGTTAATGGACGTAATCAGCTCCTATTCGAGAGTCAATCTGAGATCGCAGATAAAGCACAGGGAGAAATCGCACTCGCGTTTGAAAAAGGTGTATTTAAGGATAATGACCTTTACCGCAAAGTATGGTATCCGTTTAGAGTGTTATTTATTGCTTTGCCGTTTTTAATATTATTTGCATTGGCTGTGTGGCAAACGCGCAAGCGCCTCCATGCATTGCCAAAACTTGCCGATGCGCTTCCTTGTTCCACTCAACCACCAGATTTACCGATTTGCTTGGTAAGAGAGCTGGTTGCTGCAAATATCGAACGCATGCTAACAGCAAAAGACGCGTTAGCTGAGGTGTTAAAGCTTGCAGTGGCGAAACAGTTAACGATTAGCGAACGGGGTAAAAACAATGATGAATTTAGTAATGCTGACCCAAAAAAGCTGCACCAAATTCAGTTAAACCCCGAAGCGCCGAGTGAGTCAGAGGTGATTGGGTTAAGTGGTAAGCTGCAACGTTACTTTTATCAACAGCAAGACGTGCAAAACTCGAGTGGAAAACGCAAGCGAAAACGAGTGATAAAAAACCGTTTTGTTATTAACAAAGGAAACGAGGGGAGGACGTCTTTCACAGAAATAATATGCCATTATGTGAATAATGCCGAAGTGGGAAAAGCGCAGCATAATGTAAACTTTCTTGCTTTTATTGTGCCTATTTTACTTTGGTTAGGTGCTTCTTTTGTTGTGATTGGACTTGGTGCTGGCAATGGGTGGCAAGTGTTTGCGGGTAGTTTAATTGTAGTTTTATTGTGCACTTCTATATTATTAATTGCGGTGCTTATTGTAGAGATGTTCATAGAACATCGCAGCGAAGATAAAAAGAGCCGAGAAATGTGGCTTGTACGTGCGTTAATTTATATTCCTACCTACTTATTCTTATTATGGATGTGTGTTGATGGTGATGATGAGCTGGTGAATGGTACCAGTGTGGTTTTTCACTTCTTTTACCTAGGTTTTATTGCGGCTTTCTTTTCATTTATCGGGCCTTCCAAGCAATTTAAAGCTTGGGTATTGCAGTCTCAGCAATTTTATCAATACATTAAACTAAAGAGTCAGCACTGCTTTGCTGAAGGAGTCGAAAAGGCGGAGTACGAAGCATTGTTACCTTATGCGTATGCATTTGGTTTGTTGAATGAATGGATAAAAGGGTATGAGGCTTATCTAACTACAGAGCATGACGACACTACGCCTTTGATCCCTTGGATACGATATAAAAAAATTACCGAGCCGAGAGAATTAAAACAACATTTAAGTTGTCTTGAAGCAGTCATGCCTGCAATATCATGTTCGCTGTATGATAGACAGCCATACACTTAGGGCGATTGATTTTTCAACTTTGTTTTTGTTGAGCGTTGGCATTTTTGCAAGCACTATATGCGCGTTACATAAACAGTTATTTGACAACCGCACTTGATGAATAACTTAAACGAAAGGAGTGTGCTATGCCATCTGCAAACTTACTTGCCTTGCTCGATGATGTCGCTGCGCTAACAAAATTAGCTGCAACTAAAACCGCGCCGGTGTTAGGAGACGATCTTGCCGTCAACGCAGAGCAGCTATCGGGTGGGATCAAACCAGATCGGGAGCTTGCTGTGGTATGGAAGGTGTTTAAAGGTTCCTTGCTGAATAAGTTTATCTTAGTGCCCGTTGCTTTGGCTTGCAGTTACTTTGCGCCGTTTATGATCCCCATTATGCTAATTTTAGGGGCGCTCTACTTGCTGTTTGAGGGGGGTGAAAAAATTCTCCACGCTATTTTTCACCGTCAGGAGCAACAGCAAGAAACCGATGAGTTTGTCAAAGCGCTTGAGGATGAGCGTATTGACTTAGTCGAGTTTGAAAAAGACAAAATCAAGGGCGCTATCGTTACCGACTTTGTTCTATCGGCGGAAATTATCATCATTGCGCTGGGCGCTGTATGATAGACAGCCACACACTTAGGGCGATTGATTTTTCAACTTTTTTTTGTTGAGCGTTGGCATTTTTGCAAGCACTATATGCGCGTTACATAAGCAGTTATTTGACAACTGCACTTGATGAACAACTTAAACTAAAGGAGTGTGCTATGCCATCTGCAAACTTACTTGCCTTGCTCGATGATGTCGCTGCGCTAACAAAATTAGCTGCAACTAAAACCGCGCCGGTGTTAGGAGACGATCTTGCCGTCAACGCAGAGCAACTATCGGGTGGGATCAAACCAGATCGGGAACTTGCAGTGGTATGGAAAGTGTTTAAAGGTTCCTTGCTGAACAAGTTTATTTTAGTGCCCGTTGCTTTGGCTTGCAGTTACTTTGCGCCGTTTATGATCCCCATTATGCTAACTTTAGGGGCGCTGTACTTGCTGTTTGAGGGGGGGGAAAAAATTCTCCACGCTATTTTTCACCGTCAGGAGCAACAGCAAGAAACCGATGAGTTTGTCAAAGCGCTTGAGGATGAGCGTATTGACTTAGTCGAGTTTGAAAAAGACAAAATCAAGGGCGCTATCGTTACCGACTTTGTTCTATCGGCGGAAATTATCATCATTGCGCTGGGGGCGATTGCTGATCAGCCTTTCGAAAAGCAAGCAATAGTCCTTTCGTTAATAGGGCTTGCGCTGACCGTTGGAGTTTACGGAATTGTGGCTTTGATTGTGAAGCTTGATGATATTGGTTTAGCCATGATTAAGGACGTAAGTAAGACTACACTTGCGGCGATAAAACGTGGAGTGGGTAAGGGGTTGCTTTATTTTGCCAACGGTCTGATGAAGTTTTTGTCAGTTGCCGGTGTGTTGGCAATGCTTTTAGTTGGCGTTGATATTTTGGCTCACCAGTTCCATTCACTTGAAGAAATTGTTCACGCTATTGAAAAGCTGCTCCCTGCAATGAGCTGGTTTTTGAGTATTATCGCCAAGCTTGGATTGGGTGCGGTGATTGGAGTCATTATTGCGGCGGTGCTAAGTCAGTTGCTGGCAGTGTTTAAAAAGGCACAAGGTTGAAGGGAGCGTTTGTTTTTTCCAAAAGCATTCGCAAAAAGCCTAGCCAATATTCAAGGCAAACCTAAGTATATTTACCTCGCCATCGGTGGTGCTGAGAATGACATCACTATGGATCATGTCACGGTTTATTAAATGCACTTGAACCGTGTGCTACTGCTAATGTGTTGGCGGCACAACATTAGTGAGGGCACGGTGTATTCACAAAACCCTGTGGTTTCCGTGCCACTTGCGTTGAGTGAATATCACCACTTTAGAAAAATCAGTTAATGTAAATGCTGCAATGCTTTGATTTCTGAGAGCAAATGTTTTTGTTCGCTTTCACTTAGCCCTTCAAGTTTAAGCATGGCTTGGTAGGTCTTTAATAGCGATGGCTTATCTCCTTTTTGCTGATAAGCCATCGCCAATTGCTGCAGTGCATTGAGGGATTCTGAGTTGTGTTGGCTCACAAAGCTAAACAGGTTGATGGCCGCAGTGAAGTTACGTTCGAATAGGGCGGCATACCCTTGCGAAGTCAGTGCGTCGTAGGGGTAAGCCTTTAGTCCATATAGTGACTTAGCGATGGCGACATGATTTTCCAGCTGAGTGACACCGGCAGCAGCTACCTTCAAGGATGGTTGGTAATGGTTAAATAGGTGCTGCAGACCATGATAATAGCTCGGGTAGACGACGCTCGTATGGCTTTCGCCGCTAAAGTGCTGCGCTTTGAAGTCAATTCCATTTGGCTTTCGCCAAGCATCATTAAGACGTTGAAATGGCTGCGTTATGATTGTGCTTTCGTCTGCCATGCTGATGTAGATACACTTGTTGATTAACGCTTTTGCCAGTAAGTCATTTAATAATCGCTCTTTATCCCACCAAAGGCTTGGACTTGCCAACATCACACCATTAAATAAATCGGGTTTTTCAAGTAGTGCATAGGTTGCAAACAGCCCTCCGAATGAGTGTCCTGCTAACGCGCGATAGCCTGATGTGCGATAATGTTTGTCTACGTAAGGGATGAGTTCTTTATCGATAAATTGCAGTAGCATTTCTGCACCGCCCGGATTTTGCTGCCGTGTTGGACCTGCAAAATGTCCCAGTACCGCAAGGCTGCCTTTGCGATAAGACGGGGTCAGATCTCGAGTGCGGTGTTCGTTGGTTTCGATGGCAACAATGATAAGTTCCGGTATTTTATGTTGTTGTGCCAAGAAACGAGCCGCTGAAGCGGTATGTTCAAGATTGCTCTGACCATCAGTTAGATATAACACTGGATAGCTTGTATTGCCTTGCTCATAGCTTGGTGGTAGGACGATATGAACCGTTCTTTTTTGCGAAAAATAAGCGGACGAAAGCTGCAGTGTCGAGTTCGCATCTGCTGAGTTATTCGCAACAGCGCTACCAACTGACAGCAATATAAAAATAGCCACGATAACAATGTGAGTAACTAACCTAGTTTGCATAACCGCTCGTTCCTTGCTTAAAAATCATCGCTAATTTAACACGAGTCAAAACGACAAGGAACGGGTTATATAGCAGCGCCGAGGAATTATTTGTAACTGATTAAACTGTAATTTAACTAAAAAAGACGGCTGAAATGCGTGGCCACCACATCATGATAGCGGCCGCACAGACGCCAATCGCGGTGATCACAAAACCTAGGCTCATCATCACCGCGATTACCCACACCGGTGCGCTGGCTTTGGTTTGGCGTTTTGCCCAAAAGTAGAGTTCTGCGAGTGCCATTGGTAGCAGGTAGCAGGCAAACGAAATAAATATATCGACAGGGCCGTCTAAGGTTGCGGTATTGCCATTGAAGCCTTGGTTGACCATGTACCAACCAAACAAATAAAGACGAAACGTCCACACCCCATTCACCAAGAAAAAACTATGCGCGGCATAACGTTGATGTGCGGCGATATTTTTTTGTATGGCGGCGCGCCAAGCAAAAAATATCGCAATGGGAATTAATATACCGTTGAGTGTGATCCCAATGGCACCAACATCGCTTAGCCTAAGCTCGGTTACCCAAGTGAGATATAACCCGGTGAGTGCGCCCGAAATACCGAGAATAAAAAATACTCTTCCGTTGTAACGGTGGAAGCGTGGAAAGCGTTTTCGCACCGTAGGAATAAGCTGTAATAAGCCGCTGGTGGCCAAAATCACAGCGGGTAAAACGTGGCTAAAAAATACCTTGGCATCTTTTGTGTGCCCACTCGCTGGTGAAGCAGCCGCACTTTGCTCTGTGAGCCCCGCGATAAGCGGGATGGCATATAGGCCTAAGATATAAACAGCAAACATCCATTGCCCGAGCAATGCGACACATACCCAGCTCTTCACGGCACCACTCAGTACGCTAAATGGATTAAAGGACACCCTTGTTGAATTGGTTAGATTGAGGGAAGACAAAATACTTATCCTTATAAATCAATAAACTTGATATATAAAATGACAAGGTTTTGCTATCTCGTCGCTTTGATTTTGAAAATCAAAGCAAAGAAAGTAGGCCGAATTTTAAAAATGGTGGTGTTAAGTTTACTTACAAAGTTAATTTGAATGCTTTTGGTGTGGCTGTTAGAGTTTCTGTGTCTATCAATATTCCTTCAATCACCATGACTATTGAAAACTACTACCTACTTCTGCTTAGCCTATGTTGTACTTTGGTTATTGCTCAGCTCTTTGTAAAAGAGAAAAAAGCAGCACATTTACTCTTTGCTTTAGTGTGCGGCTCAATAGCATTGGCCACGACCAAAAAACTGACTCAGGACTCCTTAAATGGATATCAGTATTTAATTGGCATGGGTGCTTGTGTGACCTGTAATGGGTTTTGGTTGCTTGCTCGGGCATTATTTAGAGAAAAATATGCCATTTTAAAAAGACATATTGTATTTGCAATTGCCATTGCTGCCTTAGTCGTGTGGCGACAGGGCTATTTATTTATCGACAGCCAATTACACATGAATGCTAGCGGATTTGTGGAGTGGCTTAACATTGCGACGTATGAGCTTACCCTATTGTTGTCATCTAGTGTACTCATGCTGGCATTTTGGGAAGGATGCAGAGGGTTCTCGCAGTCTCAAGGGCAAGAAAAAGCACAACGGGTGCTATTCTTGTCTGCTTATTTTATTTGCGTCGCAGGCACCAAATTAGTCGAAAATCGCTTTGCCGATAATCGTGAGGTTCAAGAATGGGCAGTGACAAGCGCAGCCATCCTCATTATATTGACGGCGCAAGTGTTACTGTATTGGCGATTTTCGTCTCAACGAACAATAACATCCGTTAGGTGCGTTGAATCAAATGGAACAACACAAACTGAGGATGATATTGCACTCCAGCAGAAGGTGGAACACTTTCTTATCGATCAAAAAGGCTTTCTCAAAGAAGGGTTAAAAGTTGCTGACTTAGCTCAGCAATTTAATGAACCTGAATACAAGATAAGCCGAGTGATACGGCAAAACCTGAAAGCGCGAAATTTTAGCCAATTGGTCAATGAGTTGAGAGTTGAGCATGCCAAGGTGTTGTTACAAGATCCCGCTAAACAGCATTGGCCGGTACTTGTCGTTGGACTGGAAAGTGGTTTTGCGTCGGTTGGGCCATTTACTAGAGCATTTAAAATAGCCACGGGGACCACGCCAAATCAATTTAGAAAGCAAAATAGCGAAACGCAAGTGCTACGAAGCACAAGAGTAAGTGGCAATTAATCTCGCTTAGTCAGTTTGTATCGTAGCTGCTGAATAGGTAGCTCTATCGTCTGTGGGTCAAGCTCCGGTGTAATATCACTGACCGGAAAGACGTTATCTATTTCCACCGTATTCGCGATAGCGTTAGTATCGGCATTGGATAAAAAAGTAAGTTGGGTATAATCACTTGGCTGTAAGTCATACCGAGCCAGCGTTGCCTTTAAATCTATGCTGTATTCGTATGCGGCTAGCAAGCTACCTGCGTTATCATTATATCTACAGATCTGCCACTGGTAGCTATTCTTGTTAAATTCCAGCGCCCAAATACCACCTTTATCTTGGATCATTTGTTGTGGTTGTTGGCATGGCTGGGGTAAGGGCAGTAAACGGCTATGAGACCAAACCCCCTCGTGGTTTTGGCATAATAAGTCGCCTTTACCAAGATCGATAATATGCGAGCTCAAACCATATTGGCAAAACTGAGAGGCGGGAATGAAAAAGGGTGCGATATGCTTGTTAAGCGCGCCAAACGCAATATAGCCCATTAATACCTCAGTATTAGTCATCCAACCAAGGTAAACATATTCATCATCTTGCCAGTTTGTAGATGCGATTTTCCCCTGTTTAACGGTGTTAGTCAGCGTGAAGCGGTCGCTTTTGCCATTAAATGTACACGTCAAACTGCCTTGGGCCGCGTCGATGTTGCATGATTGCTGAGCGTGCTCCTGTGATAGCCGCTGTATTTTAGAATTTGGCATTTGGCGAGTTAGCGCCGAGGTGAACTTAGCCGCAGCAGACAACTGTCCGGTTTGATCTTGTTTAAAACGACATTTAGGCTGTATCTTCGAGGAATTGAGCACGACATTACCGTCAAGCACTGCAAGCTCACAGCTATTGGCTATGGTACAGGCTATGAGCAAAATAACGCCACAAAAGGCAATCCAAGTGTTTTGCAAATCACAATACTCCTCAGCTACATTCTATAAACATAGCTGATAACACCTTGATTAAGCAATCTTTGGCGACTAGTGCTTATCAGTCAGGCTATGGCTGAGTCTTGTTAGTTGTTTCATCCAGTTCCTCGACTTGCTCACTATTTTGCTCATTGTCATCGAGTTCATCGTCGTTATCGCGAGGCGCGTCTTCGTCAACGACAAGAAGTTGCTCGTGCGCCGTTTTTTCCTCGATACGCGGATCCATGGTGGCAGCGAGCGGTGAGCTGGTAATGTCAGAAGTCGCAGCAACATAGTCGCTAGGCTCTGGCTGTTCGGCCTTTTGTCTGGCGTTGATAAAGTGAAGGAGTAAAAACATGACAACGGTTAGCACGCTTAATGAAGCGTATAACGCTTGATGACCAAAGTGGGACATGATCTGTGCAATAGAGGCTGAGCCAACACAGGCACCTCCCCCAAACGCCACCAGCAGCGCAGAAGAAACACCAACACGGTCTTCATCATCAACGCGCGAGTTTGCCAGAGCTGAAGAAAGTGGATACATGGTAAATGCAAATAACCCAAAGCCAAAAGTTAGCCAAAGGCTGTAGCTTGGACTCAGTGGCAGCAAAAATATACAAAGAGAAATCAATCCGATAAAAACAGCATTACTGCGCAGTAATATGCTTCTGCGGACTCGGTCGGAGATAACGCCCATTGGCCACTGAGCAAGCAAGCCTGCAAAAATCGTTACCGACATATACATGGCAATTTCTTCGGCATTAAATCCTGATTGGCTGGCAAAAGTCGGGGCAAGGCCATAAAAGCTGCCATTAATTACACCAGCAAAACAAACCGCCGTAAGAGATTGGGGCACTTTTTTGAAGTAGGTAAACAAACTGACTTGAATGGGCTTAAGTGGCTTCGGGTGGATCCGCCTCGTCGTTGAAATGGGGATAATTCCAAAGGATAAGGCAACAACAATTAAAAACAGCGGGGCATAGCCAAGCTCTGGAAAGTTAGATAGCGCAAATTGTCCACTTACCATACCGAGGTAGGAGGTGAGCATGTAAAAAGAAAATACCCGCCCTCGCTGCTCAGGTGCCGCTTGTTCATTAAGCCAGCTTTCGAGCACCATAAAGTTACACATCATGCCAAGACCCACCACAAGTCGTAGTCCAAGCCAAAGATAGATATTGTCACTCACCCCATGTATTGCTACGCAGGCCGTCACTGCTGCTGTGCTTGCCGCAAACGCACGAATATGCCCAACGGATTTGATCAGGTGGTAGCCCAATTTGGCACCTAGCAACAAACCCAAGTAATAAAACGAGGTAAGCAAGCCAATCCAAAACGTACTGACGCCGTGCTGGCCTAAATAAAGCGCTAAGTAAGTAGTCAGCAGGCCTGTCCCACCGACTAAGAATAGGTTTGTTAAATAAAGCGAGGGAAAAGATTTCATATCGACCTTGGCATTCATTATGAATTTGCGTGTAACATTCTAATAGTAGGGGAGAAATAGTTTATTTCCAAGCAAAAAGCTGTTGACTGTTTATCAACCTTGTTTGCTTGTGTTGTTGGCTGATTGCGACATAGCCTAAGTTATAGGGTTATTCAGAGCGATTCTGGCAAAAATACAAAGATCAACAGGCCCTAATCATTGGATTGCTGCTTTAATTGGGTTGAGTGTTTTTAGTCTCGGGCGACACAACTTAAATTCAGGACTAAATTATTACGAGCTAGTACCTGCCTTTATTTTTTGCATTTTATTGATTAATCAACCTGAGCTCAGAATAACATTTGACGTAAATACCAAGCTCAGGCCAATGTAACTTTAATTTCCTTGATTCATCTGCGTTAATTTATCGCCAATGGGTTGAGAGAAGTTATAGCCATCGTACTTGTCCCAGTTAATCGACCATGTCATCACGCCACCAAAGTTTGGATAAGCCTTGCTAGGCTGGATAGTGCCACATCCTGTACCTTTGGTTAAACAATCTAAGGCATTGATGATATTGCCGATAGGCGCTTGGCCTGAATTTGCCGACTGTGGACCAGAAGGCAGGCCGATGGCTACTTGGTCATCCCGAAGTGGCGCAAAGCGGGTGCCATCAGCAAGGTCAAATCCCTCAATCAACATTTTTGCATGGGCAACCATCATGTTCACTGAGCCCTCAGGAGCACTTCCCGGTTCATATGGGTTAGGTAGGCCACCATTGTTGTATAGCTGTACGTGAAGTAAATCTAATGTATCGCGTAGCTCGTTTATAAGTGGAATATAAGCACCCCAAATACCTGAATAGGCAATCATGCCACCATGTACATAGGGATGCTCAGGAGCCATGGTAAGTACCATATTGCCACCAATATTTTGTTCAATTTGCTTTAATGCTCTAGGCAGCCGAGCTTGGATCTGAGAGCCATGCACAAGGTTCGAGCCACTCTCTAAATCAATATCGAGCCCGTCAAATCCCCATTGTTGAATAATATCGGTGAGGCTACTGACAAATGCTGCTTCATCGGAATCCGTATTGAGGGTAATTGTGCCTTCTGCACCACCTAGGCTTAACACAAAAACTTTACCTTGCGCTTGTAGTGCTTGCATGTCGGATTTGAATTTTACCGGGTCGATAGGCGGACAGTTAGAGCGAATGTCTTTTTCAAATGGTGTGAAGTGCACTGTGCCATTCGAGTTTCTATCATTTTCAGCAAAGGCAATATCGATGATGTCCCAAGCAGTAGACATCTGATCAAGTGGAATAGGGCAACCAGCTGGATTGACAAAGTTATGCCAATAGCCGATCAGTTTGTGCTTTTTACCAATGGGTTTGTCGATGACTTGAACTGTTACGCCGCTACTGGACACCTGATCATTATTGTCGTTAGTGGCCGTGGCATAAAGTGTTTTTGTGCCGATTGAGGCCGGTGCGTAACTATATTCGTAGGGTGGCGTTGTGTCTGTATTGAGTAACACGCCATCAGCATAAAACTGGACTTGTGTGATTTGTCCAACAAAAGAGGATGCCTGTGCAATCAATTGAGTGGAATTACCCAAGGTAATTTGGCTGCCGCTAGTGGGGGCGAGTAAATCAACGGCAATCGGTTTATCAGTTACATTCACTGTAATTGTTTGCTCGCTTTGATTACTTTCGTTATCGACGGCAATGGCTTTTAAGCTCACTGGATTGAGGGCTATTGGTGTCCAGCTGTGATTAAGCGTTCCTTGATTGGCTGTGGCGAGGAGTGTGCTGTCGGCATAGAGTGACAGCGTAGCAATACTGCCGTCTGTATCTTGAGCACTGACAGAGATAGTGGTGGGCGCATTGACCAAAACAGTACCATTATTGGATGGGCTTTCGAACGTTACGGTTGGCGCGATTGCGCAGATCCCTAAATCGCTCCATGCATCGGTCCAATATTGGCCTGCACCTGGCTCGTATGCCCACTGCGCGTTTGAGCTACACCAACCTGCAATATCACAGCGATATTTATGATTATTATGAGCGACCAGTTCACCGGCCTGATAATTTTGTCCTGCGCTGTATGCTCTTAGGCCTTGGCAGCCTCCGCCTACTTTTGTTAACACACCGATGGCAAGGTTTGCCTCACTCATCAAGCCTTGGTTGTCTATCGCTTTTACATTGAGTTGGTTTACGCCAACTTGTTCCGCTTGGAACTCAAACTGAAAAGGTGGGGTGGTTAGATCCGCGACAAGCTGGTTGTTCAGGCTAATTTCCACTCCCGCAATAGTACCGTCGCTATCTTCGGCTGTGATGCTGATCCCTACCATATCCCCTTGATAGAACTGCTGGCCGTTGGCTGGAGCTGCAATGGATACGTTCGGTGGTAAATTTTCCCCGCTCGATTTTACTGTGATCCGTGCTGATTGCGAACTTCCGGTTAGCCCTTGGGCATCAGTGGCAATTGCGCTGATATTATATTCGCCAAGTACTGCGTTCCAAGTGGTTTGAAATGGTGCGGTATTGTCCGTTGCGATGACTTGCCCATTCACTAAGAATTCGACATAAGCCAGATCACCATCGACATCATTGGCATTAGCTGAAAAAACAGCGTTGTCATTTTCGCCCAGCACAGCGCCATCATTTGGATTGGTGAGTACGACACTCGGGGCTTGACCTGAGCCCGTTGCGCAAGCTCCCAGTGACCGCCAGACATCATAAGGACCGGAGTGTCCTGCTGGATTGTCGTTTTGACTGTACCACTTAGCTTCATATGCTTGGTTTTGGGACTGTGTAACATCCCCTTGTCTGTAGACTTGTTGTTCAGACCAAGGGCTTAAATTACTACAGTCGTAGGCGTTTGTTTGGCTTGCGAGGATGAGAGCACCGCTCGTCCAAGCCAATCGTAAAATAGAGGTTGGTTTCATACTGATCCCTTACATGTTGTTGTGTGTTTTATGAACAAAACCAAATCAGCATATAGGTAAATAATTCGTTAATCAACACTCGAGTTATGAGTAAATCTCATCGCTGAAACTACGTGAGCATCGCAATTTTAATTCGCATATTTCAAATAATCGGCTAGGTTTAGAGGGAATTTAACGGACTTTATAGGATCCATATAATGGCGACCTCTTCAATTCCTTGCGGTTATCATTCACTCACGCCTTACCTCATTGTGGCTGGTGCAGCAAAAGCCATCGAGTTCTACCGAGCCGCTTTTGGTGCTAGCGTAAAGCTTCAGTTACCTATGCCAGATGGAGGGGTGGCTCATGCGGAGCTGCTGATTGGTAACTCTTATGTAATGCTTTCAGATATGTGCCCTGATGCACACTTTAAAGATCCCAAAGAGCTTGGCGGCACGCCGGTTAGCTTGATGCTGTATGTTGACGATGTGGACACTGTGTTTGCGGGGGCAATTGAATTGGGGGCGCAACAAGTCACGCCCGTTTGTGATCAGTTTTATGGTGATAGGGCGGGAACGCTACGAGATCCATTCGGTCATGTCTGGACGATTGGCACGCACAAAGAAGATCTCACAGAAGCTGAATTACTCGCGCGTATGGCTGATTTTATGGATAAGCAACAAGATGCCTAGTTGAGGTGATGGTATTTTAATTTATTGTTACTTTATTCTCGCTTTTTGTGGTTTGTAGTTATCGAGATAATTT